>JALEND010000059.1 GCA_022768045.1 Mycoplasmatota bacterium
TGCTACAGGAAATTTCTTTTGCATATTTTCATTTTGATTTATGCATTTATATATTTTTTCTTTATGCAGACCCCAAAATTGTCCTACATTATTTATATGATCTGTACTCTGAACTTTTTCTCCACTACCTGGTGCGATAAACCCTTCTTCATCTACTTTTTCTATGAATTCTTCTATCTTTATAGGCATATCTATATCTAATATACTACGTATATATTTACTCATTTTTTCAAATGAATTTAATACTTCTATTTCTTCTTCCGTTAATATATATTTTAAGTTTATGTCTAAGTCTTCCTCTTTTAATTTTCCTTTTCTTTTTCTTTCTTCTATTCTTTCATCTAATTTCCTTAAAAGATTTCTCATTCCATATATATTTCCTGCTAAATCTATTATTAATGGGTTTGTTGTTTTATCTGTTTTTACGCCTAGTGCTCTTCCTATTTGTTGATTAAATACTCTGTATGACTTCGTACCTCTTCCCATTATTACTCCGTCTACATCTTTTATATGTACTCCTTCAGTATACATATCTATTGAAAACATTACTCTTAATTTTTTATTTGCATCTTCTTTATTTTTTGTTTTATTATTAACAAAGTTATAATGCGCTTCATTATTTTCTTTTTCTTTATATCCACTATATATTTCATATATTTCTACATTTTGTTTTTCATCTTCTGTTAGGATGTTTAAAAAGCTTTCTTTAGATTCCATTAAATCTTGTATTGTTGAACAAAAATATATATACTTTCCATCCTTTTTTATATTATTTCTTATTATATCTTCTGGCATCTTATGTTCTTCTTTTATCTCTGTTTTTATCTTGTTATAAGCTCTATAAACCTTTTCTCTTTCTTCTTCTGATACGTTACTACTATCAACTTTATTCTTTAATTCTTCACATCTTTCTAATAACTCTATTTTTGATGCCTTATATATTGGTACTGGTAATACTTTATCTATCCATGCATCTACTATGTCATAATAACTTGCTACATTTCCATCAAAAAATGTTTCTGCTACGTTTTCTGGCGTAGATGTATATTCTTCTCTTATTGGAGTTGCTGATAATCCAAGTATTTTTATTCCTCTTTCTTCCATCTTTTTTATATTTCTTGACCACTTATCTGCTCCTAAATGTTGGAATTCATCTACTATACATAAATCATAGTTTTTAAGTTCTTCTTCATTTTTACTTGATAGTGCTTGATATGTTATAAATTCTATACTTCTTTTTATTTTTTCTCTTTCTTCATTTGCTAGTGGTAGCTGGTTTATTTCATCTACTATTTGTTTTTTTATATTATTTGCAGGCACTGTATACAAAAACTTTGAATCTTCTTTTTTTCTTAATATATCATACATAAGCTGGATTGATAAATAACTTTTACCTGTTCCTGTTGCATGAACTATACAAAACTTATCATATAAATTATAATACTTTTCTAGGTTTATATAAGGGTCATAATTATGCTTATGTAATATACCATCTTTTTTTATTTGCTTCATTATTTCTTGCTCTATCATAAGTTACAACTCCTATCCTTTTTATTTTAAAATGTAATCTAAGTATCTTAAATCATTTCCTATAATTGCTACGTAATTTATTCCCAAACTTTTCTTTAACTTTTCTAATTTTTCTACTACTTCATCATACTCCATTGTAAATATTTCTAAATATTTTAATATTATATCTTTTACATAGTAAAATTCATTATCTACAAATAACTTATATATCAATTCAAAATTTTCTTCTTCTAGTATTTTTAAGTACTCTTCCTTATAATTTTCTAATATTTCTTCATAATATAAGTTATTTACATACTTTTTTAAAAACATAATTTTCACCTTCGTTTTTTCAAATTACTACATATTATATCATTTTTTTACATTTATTTACGAAAGCATAATAAAAAGAGTAATAATTTACTCTTTAGTTTAACTCTACTTCCATATCACTAGTTATAACAGTTCCAGGACTAATACTTTGACTTTGTACTTTGCTTTCTGCATATATCTTATGTTTTATACCAAGTTTATTTAAAACTATGTTAGCTTCTTTTATAGAGTATCCTGTCATATCAGGCATTGTAGTTGAAGAATCATTAGTAAATAAATAAACTTTTTGCTTTGTATTTATTAAAGTATTCTTTTTTGGATATTGATCTACTATTCTAGATCCACCACCAAGTGTAACATAAGTAACACCTTTTTCTTGTAATTTCTTTGCTACATCTTCTATTTGATTTCCTTTATAATTTTCAAGTTTATAAGTGGTAACTTCCTTATTTATCTCTGGATCTTCTTCAAAAACACCTAAGTATTTAGCAGTATCCTTAACTATTTCCTTTACCGTATTTGATAATGTTGATGAGTTTTTACTTCTTTGAAATGCAACATATATAATAACTTCTGGATTATCTTTTGGGTACATACCTGCAAATGATGTTATATAATCTGTTTTTCCAGTATAATACTTACCAGTTTTTGGGTTAGCAATTTCCGCTGTTCCAGTTTTGCCTATTAAATCGTATCCATCTAATTTGTATATTGTACCTGTTGCAACGGATGAATCTCCATTTACAACGGTCCACATCATATCTTTTATTTTATCTACCGTCTTTTGGGAAGCTACTCTTTCTCCTTCTTCAGTAGTTGCCTTGTAAGTTACTTCTTTTGTATCATGATTAATCGTTTTTTCTACTATGTATGGATTTAGTAAAATACCATTATTAGCTATTGCAGTTAATGCTTTAACCTGCTGAATAGCAGTTGTTGTAATACCTTGACCAAATCCAGCATTAGCTACTTCCACATCGTATTTAAACTTTATTTTACCAGCATATTCATCTGGTAAGTCTATACCTGTTTTAGACCCAAATCCTAACTTTTTATAATACTCCATAAGTTTTTCTCTTGATAAATAGTTTTTGACTAAGTTAACTACGCAAGTGTTAGATGATAAGGTATAACCATTATGATAAGTTATTGTTCCCCAACCAGTTTTATTCCAGTCTCTTATTGTGTCATCTCCTATTTCATAAGGACCTGTTTGACAAGTTTCTTCCTTTTCATTAAAATCAGGATTATTTTCAAAAGCAGCCATAAAAGAATATGTTTTCATAACAGAACCTGGTTCATATGTGTAAGAAATAAGTGGATTTAAATAACTAGTTAAGTTTCTAGTATTTGGATTAAACGTAGGTGATGTTCCAGAACCTAGTATCTTACCTGTTTTAGCATCTGCTACAACAGCTACTATCCAGTCTGCATTACTTTCTTCTTCTGACTTAGATAATATTGATTCTATTGACAATTGAACATTTGAATCAATTGTTAAATAAACGTCATTACCATCTACTTTTTCTTTTCTTATCTCATTAGAATTAGGAAACTTATACCCATTTAAATCTCTTTGATACTCAACATAACCATTAGTACCTGTCATTATATCATTATACTCTTTTTCAATGCCAAGTTCACCTATCATGCTATCATCATCATCTGTTTTAGTATAACCTATTACATATGATAAAAATGAGTTATTAGGATAATATCTTTTATGTGTAGTTATAAAATCTAGTCCTGATAAACCTAGGTTTTCTATTTGTTCTTTTTGAAGTTCAGTAAGTCCTTTACCAGCATTACCAAACTCTACTTGGTATGCCTTCTTATTTAAAGTCTTAAGTATTTTTTCTTCACTCATATTAATAACAGTAGCTAACTTTTTAGCAGTTTCTTCTTTATTAACAACGTGTAATGGTTTTTTAGAGCCCTCACTTCTTGATTCATCTAAGTATGCAATTAATGTATATGAATTTATAGTTTGAGATAAAACATCGCCATTAGTATCATATATATTACCCCTTAAGGCATATAAAACTTCTTTAGTAGTATTTCTTTTATCTGCAAACTCTTTTAAATTAATACCATCTACCTTACCAGCAAGGCATAGATAACCTAGTCTTAATATGATAATTATAACCAAAATAAAAAATGCTATAATAAAAATCTTAAAAACATTATTCTTATTTTTATTTAGCATTTCTCTTTTCATAACTTCATCACCTTTATTTTTGTATTACGACAACGTTATTGTTATTATACTCTAATCCTTCTTCTTGTGCAACTGATTGCATGTTTTCTAAAGAAACTAATTCATTTACTTTCATAGTTAAACTTTCGTTTACTTTTTCTTGCTTTGTAACATTTTTCTTTAGTTTTTCTACTTCTATATTAACAGAAGATAGTTGTGCTTTAAAAAATAATACAGAAACAAACACAAATATAGCTGTTGTAAAAGTTAAAGTAAGCATTATTTTTTCAAACTTAGTTTTTCTTTTTCTAGTCTTTTTTGCCATTTTTATCCCTTCCTTATCTTTATTGCACTTCTTAATGTCGCACTTCTACTTCTTTTATTTTCTTTTATCTCAGATGCTGATGGTTTAACTTTTTTAAGTATTTTAAGCTCTGGTTTATACTCTTCTGGAATGTTAGGCATTCCTCTATATACATCATCTACTTCTGATCTTTTCTTAAATATATCTTTACAAATCTTATCTTCTAGTGAATGAAATGTAATTACTGATATTACTCCGTTAAAATCTAGCATATCAATTGCATCATTTATTGCCTTTGGAAGTATGTCTAGTTCCTTGTTAACTTCTATTCTAATAGCTTGAAACGTACGTCTTGCTGGATGAGTTAACCTTTTATATTTACTTGGAACACTACTGCTTATAATATCAACTAACTCAAAAGTTGTTTCTATTTTTTTATTTAATCTACTTTCTACTATTTTCTTAGCAATACTTTTTGCATATTTTTCTTCACCAAAACATTTTATTACATCTCTTAATTTTTCTTCATCATAATAATTGACAACATCATATGCACTAAATGGACTGTTTTTATCCATTCTCATATCTAATTTAGCATCATTGTGAAAACTAAACCCCCTATAAGGATCATCCAATTGTGGTGATGAAACTCCTAAGTCAAACATTATTCCATCTACTTTTGTTACACCTCTTTTTTGTAATTCTTCTTTTAAATTAACAAAATTAGTAGGTATAATCTCAAAGTTATCACTAATTTTCCTTAAAGTGTTTTCACTAGCTAATCTTGCATCTTGATCTTGATCAAATGCATATAACATTCCCTTTTTTAATCTTTTTAAGATTGCGCTCGAATGACCTGCATAACCTAATGTGCAATCAACGTATATTCCGTCTTCTTTTATATTCAAAGAATCAATAGTTTCATTTAATAAAACGCTTATATGTTTCATCTAAACCTCCACGTTATCAAATAAAGCTTCAGAAATATCTGATATATTATCTTCGTTTGTGCTAAAATAATCATCAAACTTGTCTTTTGCCCATATTTCAATTCGGTCATTAACACCAATTAATACACATTCCTTGTTTAAGGATGCATAATT
>JALEND010000071.1 GCA_022768045.1 Mycoplasmatota bacterium
GTAGGTTTTAAAAATTGTTATGTTAAAAAATTTTCTAAAAAATAAGTCAAGATTAATTTCTTGACTTTTAAGGTGTTATAAGTATAATATTACAGGCTTTATGCTTTAAGGAGTGAATATTATGGAAAATATTTATATAAACAAAGATTTATGTTCTAAATGTAAGGGTTCTTGTTGTAAGGTATCTGGATGTATGTATATGCCTAGTGATTTTAAGAAGATGAAATATATAACAATAAAAAAAGAATTATTAAAGGGAAACATATCAATAGATGCTTTTCCTACTACTGGATTTAAGTTTAATCCTGATGCTTGGACCCTTATACTATTTTTAAGAGCTAGAAATAAAGATTGTGATATAGTTGATTTGTTTACAAATGGTGGTCCATGTAAAATGCTTAAGGAAGATGGATGCTTTTATGATGAGGAAAAAAGACCATCTTGTGGATTAATGGTAAAGCCTATGCATGTTGGAGGCCCTTGCCCTAAAACTTTTGATGAAAAAAAGCTTATGAAGGATTGGCTAAAACATCAAAAACTGTTAGAAATGCTTGTTGAAGAATTTACTAATAAAGAGTTTTTTGAATATGTTTATGACTTAGTTATCAAAAAGCAAAATGAGTTAGCTAATAAAATTGAAAATAAGGAGTATTTAAAACCTTCTGAGGTAACTAACTATGAAAGATTTTTACAAATAAGTGGAAAACCATTTTATACAAGTTCAGAAATAAAAAGTAAAAATGGTTTTATAATATAATTGAAGATGAAGGTTATTATTCAACCTTTTTTCTTTATAAAATATAAAAAAATCCCTTGTAACATATAATATTAATGTGTTATAATAAGTACGGCTTTTCGAATAAGGAAAGAAAATACGCACAAATTTGGATTTATAACTCGAGTGTCCGAAGAGGATGAGCTATAAAGTTGAAGAATTTGGAGGAATAAACGAAGGAGGAAAAAAGAAAATGCCAGTTGTATCAATGAGTTACTTGCTAGAAGCAGGTGTACATTTTGGACATCAAACAAAAAGATGGAATCCAAAAATGAAAGAGTATATCTTTACTTCAAGAGATGATATTTATATTATTGACTTACAAAAGACAGTAAAGAAAATTGAAGAAGCTTATGCTGCATTAAAAGAAATAGCAGCAAATGGTGGAAAGGTTGTTTTTGTTGGAACTAAGAAACAAGCTCAACAAGCATCAGAAGAAGAAGCTAAGAGATCTGATAGTTATTATGTAACTAAACGTTGGTTAGGTGGAACATTAACTAACTTCAGAACTATTAGAAGAAGAATTAATCGTTTAGATCAAATTGAAAAAATGGAAAAAGATGGTACATTTGATAAGTTACCTAAAAAAGAAGTAGTAGGTATTAAGAAAGAATATGAAAAATTAAATTCTTATTTCTGTGGATTAAGAAACATGAAGAAAATACCTCAAGCTATGATAATTGTAGATCCTAAAAAGGAAATTAATGCAATTAATGAAGCTCATAAGTTAGGTATTCCAGTATTTGGTATCGTAGATACTAACTGTGATCCAGATTTAGTTGATTATGTTATCCCAGGTAATGACGATGCTATTCGTGCTGTTAAGATTGTTTTAGGTGTTTTAAATAACGCTGTATGTGAAGCAACAGGAAAACCAGTAGATGATTATATAACTGAGGAAGATAAAACAAAAGCTCAAGCTAAAGAAACAGTTAAAGATGTAAAAGAATTAGCTAAAGATATTAAAGCAGTTGCTACTAAGAAAATAAAAGAAGAACAACCAAAGGTTGAAGAAAAAGTAAAAGAGATTAAAGAAAAAGCTGAAAAGGTTGTTAAAGAAGTTAAGAAAAAAGCTGAACCAAAAGTAGAAGAAATCAAAAGTGAAATCGAAGATTTAACTAAAAAAACAGTAACTGAATTAAAACAAATGGCTAAAGATTCTAAAATAGCTGGATATTCTAAGTTAAAAAAAGAAGAATTAATAGCAGCTTTAAAAAAATAATAAATGAGTTTAAAAGCTGATTATGATTTTAATCAGCTTTTATTTATAAAAAGGAGAGTTAATATGAACGCAAGTTTAATAAAAGAATTAAGAGATATTTCTGGAGCTGGAATGATGGATTGTAAAAAGGCTTTAGAAGAAAATAATAATGATATTGAAAAAGCAACTGAATGGTTAAGAGAAAAGGGTATTGCTAAGGCTGCAAAGAAAGCAGGAAGAATTGCTGCTGAAGGTTTATCTACATTAGTAGAAAAAGGTAACAAAGCTGTTATATTAGAAATTAACTGTGAAACTGATTTTGTTGCAAAAAATGAAAAATTCCAAAAATTCTTAAATGATGTTGCAAACACTATATTAGATAGTAATGCAAAAACTAATGAAGAAGCATTAGCACTTCCTTGTGAAGAAGGAACTTTATCTGATTATGTTACTAACATGACAGCAACAATTGGAGAAAAAATCTCATTTAGAAGATTTACTTTATTAGAAAAGAATGATGATGAGAATTTTGGTTCATACATTCACATGGGTGGAAAAATTTCTGTATTAACATTATTAAAGGGTGCATCAACTGAAGTTGCAAAAGATGTTTCTATGCATGCTGCAGCAATGCGTCCAGAGTTTGTTACTAAAGATGAAGTTCCAGCTGATAGAGTTGAACATGAAAAACAAATTTTAACTGAACAAGCTATTTCAGAAGGTAAACCAGCTAATATAGCAGAGAAAATTGTTATGGGTAGAATTAATAAGTTCTATAAAGAAATTTGTCTTACTGAACAAGAATTTGTTAAGGATAACAGTGTTAGCGTAGGACAATTCGTTAAAAATAATGGTGGTGAAATAATCACTGTTGTAAGATATGAAGTTGGTGAAGGTCTTGAAAAACGTCAAGAAAACTTTGCTGAAGAAGTAGCTGCTCAAATGAACGGAGAATAATTATGAAAAAGTTAGTAGCAGTATTACTAACTTTTTTGTTAATATTAACAGGTTGTAATACGGTTGAAGTAACTAAGGTTAAAGATGATATAAAAACTGATAATATTAAATTTCATAGTGAATATAGTAGTGTTCCTAAAAATAATATATATGAGTATGCAACTTATGTAGATGTTACAGATAAATTAAAAAAAGGTACTGGGATAATTTACTTTGGTTTTCCAAGTTGCTCTTTATGTAAGGAAATTACTCCTTTATTAAATGAAGTATCAAAAGAAAAAAACGTAAAAAAAATACTATACTATAATTTTAAGGATATAAGAGATGATAAGACAGATGAATATAAAAAGCTTACTGAACTTTTATCGGATTTTATAGAAGTAGATGATGAAGGAAACAAAAGGTTAGTAGCACCTACCGTTGTATATGTAAATAAGGGTAATATTACAGATGTATATATTGGAAAAATAACTACTGATTCAGAAGAAATATTAACAGAAGAAGATAAAAATAATTTAAAAAGTACATTTGAAAGTTATATAGATAAAATGAATACATATAAAACAACTACAAATGAAGAAACTAAAAAGGACTCATAGAGTCTTTTTTTTGTAGAAATAAATCGTTGACTAAGAAATATTTGTATGCTACTATTAATGTATAAATTATAATAAGGAGAGTAAAAATGGGGGTACTTAAAAACGGTGTTGGAAGACCAAGTAATGAAACAATAAGAAAGTAACAGAAAAGAATAAAGTTAAAGATGAAAAAGAAGTAGTATTATCAGATGAATCCAGCACAGATTTATTTCAATGGTACAAGGATTTAAAAATATTGTAAAAAAAGGTAATACAGTATCTATGGAATATGCTATAGTTATAAATGAAGATTGGAATGATTATGTTATTTTAAATGATGGAACAAAAGTTGATTTAACTGTAGAAACAAGTTCAGATAATTCATTTGAAAAATATAAAGATAAAATAGATACTGAATATACTTTAGTATTTGAAAAACAAAAAGATGGACACTATATTTTTAAAGAAGCTAAATAAAAGACTTGTAAAAAAGTCTTTTTTTATTATATAATATAGATATATGAAAGAGGGATATAATGATAGATGAAATTTTACTAGAAACAGAAGATAAGATGCAAAAAGCAATAGATGTAATGGAAAACAGATTTTTAAATGTTCGTGCAGGACGTGCTAATCCTAGAATATTAGATAAGGTTATGCCAGAGTATTATGGTGTTTTAACACCTTTAATTCAATTAGCTACTATATCTGTTCCAGAAGCACGTAAGATAGTTATTAAACCATTTGATAGAAATTCAATAGGAGCTATTGAAAAGGCTATTTTTGAAGCAGATTTAGGTCTTACTCCAAACAATAATGGAGAAACTATTATGCTTGTTATTCCGGAGCTTACTGAAGAAAGAAGAAAAGAGTATGTTAAGGAAGCTAAGGCTTTAGCAGAAGAAGCTAAGGTAGCTTTAAGAAATATTAGACAAGATGCAAATAATAATATTAAAAAGATAGAAGATCTTCCAGAAGATGAAGAGAAAAAAGGACAAAATCATGTTCAAGATTTAATTAATAAGTATAATAAAATTGTAGATGAAAAATTAAAAGAAAAAGAAAATGAATTAATGAGTATTTAAGCAATAACTAATTTAAGTTATTGTTTTTTCTATTTAAAAAAAGTATAATATATGTAAGGTAGGTGGCTTATGGTAAAGACAAGAAGAAATTTTTTGCTTTTGATTATGCTTTTAATAATAACAGTAGTTAGTTGTTTTACGTTAATACAAACAGGTACATTAAAGAAGATAGAAGGAAATGTTTCAAATATAATAAAAAAAGAAAATTATAATGTAAAACCAAAGATAACAATGCTTATTAATTCAAGCGGTGAAAATAAAGTAGATGGTGATGTTGTATTAACAATTGATGCAACAAGTGATGTTAAAATAAGTAAAATAGAGTATTCAACAGATAAGGAAAACTGGTTAGAAGCTGATGATTTAACTTATGATAAAGAAGCTGATAAATATATTTCAAGAATAATATTTACTAAAAACATAAATAAAACTGTTTATGTAAGAGCAGTAGATGAATATGATAATGAGAGTTATTATCAAAGTACGGTAGTTAATATTGAAAAATAATAGTTTGACATAAAACTTTAATATGTTATAATAAATTTATTGAAAAGCAATGAAGAGAAAGAGTAATAAGTAAAAGTTTTTAAAGAGAGTTAACGGATGGTGAAAAGTTAATAAAATAAGTAGCTTATGAAGTTCGTCTTGGAGCTGTATTTGTAATGAATAACCGGAGTAGTCTTACGTTATAAAGATATAAGAGTATACATATTTTGTATAAATTAAGGTGGTACCGCGGTTATTAATCGTCCTTTTATTTAAGGATGATTTTTTTATTGAAAGGAAGTGATTCTTTGAAGAAAAATCCAGCAATATTAATTATTCATGGATTAGGAGAAGGAATAGAAGATAATGAAAATTTCTTTAACTACATACAAAAAACTCATGAGTTTGATGTATATATGTTTACACTTCCAGGTTCTAATAGAAAAAATAAAACAAAAAAAGGATATCATGACTGGCTTGATATAGCAGAGGAAAATATTAAATCTCTCGAAAAAGAGTATGATGATATTTACATAGTAGGTCATTCAATGGGAGCGGTAATATCTTGCTTTTTAGCATCACTTCATAATGTTAAAAAGCTAGTACTTGTAGCACCTGCTTTTGGGGTTTTTAACTTTAAACAAAACATAATTGATATCAAAAATAAAATAAGACATAATGAAGAAGAAACACCAGATTCTAAAGTTTTCTATGACATTGTATTTTCAAGAATATTATCTGTACCTTTAAGGTCATATAAAAACTTTATATTATTTACACATAAGTATAAAAATTGTGTTAGATATGTAAAATGTGATTCCTTAATTATATATGGATTAAATGATGAGATAGTACCTAAAAGAGTTGTTGATGGTGCATATGAACTTCTTGCATCTAATAACAAGGTATATATAGAATATGAAAAAGTAGGACATGTTGTTTTTCAAAGCAAAAGAAAAGATGAGATTAATAAAGATATTTATAATTTTTTAATAGGAGGAAAAAAATGGACTTGCAAAAAGAAACGAAAAAAATAAAAGATATGATAGAAGAAGATAAAAAAAATGTTTCTTCTATGAAAGAGTTAAATGAATTAAAAGTTAAGTATTTAGGTAAAAAAGGAGTTATTACTGAGTTAAATAGTAAGATTAAAGATGTACCAAATGAAGAAAAGAAAGAGTTTGGTATGAAGGTAAATGAAGTAAGAGGCTTATTTAATGTTTTTTATGATGAAGAAAAAATTAATATAGAAACTAAGGAATTAAATGAAAAATTAGAAAGTGAAAAGATAGATATTACACTTCCAGCTACATCTTTAACTATTGGTGCACCTAATATATTAGAAAAAGTAGTAGAAGATATGGAAGAGTTATTTATGTCTATGGGTTATGATGTAATAGAAGGACCAGAGATAGAAGAGGATTTATATAACTTTGAATTACTTAATTTACCAAAGGGACATCCTGCTCGTGATTCACAAGATACTTTCTATCTTGAAAGTGATAAGATTTTATTAAGAAGTCATACATCTCCAGTACAAGCTAGAACAATGCTTAAAGGTAAAGGAGAAAAACCAATTAGAATGGTATGTCCAGGTAAAACATATAGACGTGATGATGATGATGCAACTCATTCACATAATTTTATGCAAATAGAAGGATTATTGGTAGATGAAAAAGTAACACTTGCTGATTTAAAAGGAACATTTGATGTTGCTGCAAAACATTTATTTGGAGAGAATTGTAAAACTCGTTTTAGACCAAGTTATTATCCATTTACAGAACCTTCTGTTGAAACTGATATTTCATGTTTTTCATGTGGAGGAAAAGGTTGCTCTATATGTAAAAACACAGGTTGGATTACTATAAGTGGTGCTGGAGTTGTTAATCCAAAAGTACTTGAAATGTGTGGTTATGATCCTAAAAAATGGCATGGATTTGCATTTGGATTTGGATTAGAAAGAGTAGCTATGCTTAAGTATGGCATTAACGATATTAGAACGTTTTATCAAACTGATTTAAGACAAAATGTTTTGTTTGATAGAAAGGAGGATAAATAATGATTAGTTTAAATTGGGTTGGAGATTATGTTGATATAGCTAATGAAGATATATCAGAATTAACTGATAAAATTACTAAGTTTGGTGTTAATATAGAAAAAGTTATATCTAATAATATTGATAATTTAGTAATTGGTTTAATAAAAAAAGTAGAAAAGCATCCAGATAGTGATCATTTAAATGTATGTGAAGTTGATCTTGGAAGTGAAGTTGTACAAATTGTTTGTGGTGCTTCTAATGTTAGAGAAAATTTAAAAGTAATAGTTGCAACTCCTGGAGCTATTTTACCTGGTAATTTTGAAATAAAGAAAAGTAAGATTAGGGGAGTAGAATCTAACGGAATGATATGTGCATTATTTGAGTTAGGATTAGAAGAAAAAACAGAAGAAACTTATTCAAAAGGAATAACTGAGTTAGATAATGATGCACCTGTTGGAGAAAATCCTTTAAAATATTTAGGTTTAGAAGATACTATTTTAGAATTAGATATACATAAACATCATAATAATGATTGTTATTATCATATTGGATTTGCTTATATAATTGCAGCAATACTAAATAAAAAAGTAACTTTACCTAAGTCTGAAATAAAAGAAATTAATGAAAGTATAAATGATTATTTTAAATTAAAAATAAACACAGATAAATGTACTTTATACACTGCTCGTATGGTAAAAGATGTTAAGATAGGTGAATCACCAGATTTTATTAAAAACAGATTAGCAGCAGCAGGTATGCGTTCTATAAATAACGTAGTAGATATATCAAATTATGTAATGTTAGAATATGGACAACCACTTCATTTCTTTGATAAAGATAAGTTAGGTAATGAAATAGTAGTAAGACTTGCAAATGATAAAGAAAATTTAAGAACATTAGATGAAAAAGATAGAGTTTTAGATAAAGAAGATATAGTAATTACTGATGGTAAAAAACCAGTTTGTTTAGCAGGTGTTATGGGTGGTGAAAACACAGAAGTAGATGAAAATACAAAAAATATTTTAATTGAAAGTGCAATATTTGATGGAATTAACATTAGAAGAACATCTGCAAGGCATGATTTAAGAAGTGAAGCTTCTACTAGATATGGTAAGGGATTAAATTATGAATATACTTATGCTGCATTAGATAGAGCAGCTTACCTATTACAAGAATATGCATCTGGTAAAGTATTAAAAGATATAGTTAAGGTAGATAACGTAGATAAAACTCCAAAAATAATAGAAGTAACTAGTAAGGAAATAAATGATATATTAGGTATTGAAATAAAAGATGATGAAATGGAAAAAGAGTTTGAAAAACTAGGTTTTGAAAATGAGTATAAAGATGGTAAGTTTATAATTACTATACCACCTAGAAGATTAGATATAGAAACAACTGCAAATGATATAGCAGAAGAAATTGGATGTTTATATGGATATCATAACTTAGTTGGTACACTACCTGTACAAACTCAAAAGAAGGGTGAATATAAAGGAAGTATTGGATATAGAAAACAAATTTCTAAGAGATTAAGAGCCTTAGGTTTAAATGAAGATAAAAACTACACTTTAATTTCACCTGAAATGGCAAATATGTTTATTTATGAAGATAAAAAACAAATTATATTACCAAATCCAATGAGTATGGATAAGTCTGTTATAAGAACAACTTTATTACCATCTATGTTAAATACTTATGAATATAATAAGAAAAGACATGTAAAAGATATTAATATTTATGAGATAAGTAATACATACTATGATGATTATAAAGAAGATACTAAAATAGCAGTATTAATGAGTGGTAATTATATTTCAAATTCTTGGAATAATGATAATATAAAAGTTGATTTTTATACAATAAAAGGTGTGTTAGAAAACTTATTTAATTACCTAGGGTTAAATAATAGATATTCATATGAAAGATTAGAAGATAATAAATTTTTCCATCCTGGTATGAGTGCAAAAATATTTATAGATAAAGAAGAAGTGGGTGTAATAGGAAGAGTTCATCCAAGTATATTAAAAGATGATGTATATGTTTTAGAATTGTCTATGACAAAAATGAACAGACCAGTTAAACCACTTAAGTTTAAAGAAGCTAATAAATATCCAGAAATAACAAAAGATGTTGCATTTATTGTTGACAAGAAATTATCTTCAAGGGATGTTGAAAAAGTAATTAAAAAAGCAGGTGGAAGATTACTTAGTGATATAACGGTATTTGATGTATATACTGGAGAAAAAGTAGGAAAAGATGAAAAACAAATAGCTTACTCACTTAAATTTAACGCTAGTAATAGAACATTAACAGAAGAAGAAGTAATGGAATGCTTTAATAATATAATAAAAAAAGTTACTGATACTTTATCAGCAACCTTAAGAGATAATTAATTTAAATGAGCTTTTAGGATATCTAAAAGTTCTTTTTTTTGACTTTGATTAGAGTTTTTCCAAATTATTTCAAAAAAAACTCCAAGTCCTGGAAGAGCTTCTTCTAAACCTTCATTAATACTTTCATTAATTGTTTCTTCAAGCTCATTTATATTATCATCTTTAAAATTTTCTATAATATATTTTCTTATATCAGCGTCCATATAATCCATCCTTTCAAATATATTTTGTATGTAATTCCACCTAATTATACTTATAAATAATTGATATAAATTAATTTTCGTTATATAATATATTTATAGAATAGGAGTGTGTAATATGGATGATTATGATATAGAAGAAGCAATGGGAGGTTCTCCTGAATATAATCCTTTTTCTTTATCTGATTATATAAATGGATCAACAATTTTCCCAATATTAATATCTTTAGCTGTTATAGTATTAACACTAGTGGGTTTATATAAAATATTTAAAAAATTTGGATATTCAGGCTATAAAGCTATTATTCCAATTTATAATATAATTATTCTTACAAAAATAGCAGATAAAAAATCATATTATGTACTTTTATGTTTAATACCAATAGTTAATTTATATTTTCTATTTCAAGTGTATAGAGAAGTGTATAGAAAGATGAATTTATCAGTTAAGTATGCAATTTTATCCGTTTTCTTCCCATTTATTATGTTTCCTATAGCAGGATTTAGTAAAAAAATAAATTGTTTGCCAGAGTATTATTATAATGGCGATGAAGAAAATGTTAAGGATGTAAATATAAATGTTGATAATATACTTAATTCTAATATGAATATGCAAAATAATAATATGATGTATAACCAAAATATGGAAGATCCAAATATGATTAATATGCAAAATAATAATATGATGTATAACCAAAATATGGAAGATCCAAATATGATTAATATGCAGAACAATAATATGATGTATAATCAAAATATAGAGGATCCAAATATGATTAATATGCAAAATAATAATATGATGTATAACCAAAATATGGAAGATCCAAATATGATTAATATGCAGAACAACAATATGATGTATAACCAAAATATGGAAGATCCAAATATGATTAATATGCAAAATAACAATATGATGTATAATCAAAATATGGAAGATCCAAATATGATTAATATGCAAAATAATAATATGATGTATAATCAAAATATAGAGGATCCAAATATGATTAATATGCAGAACAACAATACGATGTATAATCAAAATATGGAAGATCCAAATATGGTTAATATGCAAAATAACAATATGATGTATAATCAAAATATAGAAGATCCAAATATGGTTAATATGCAGAACAACAATACGATGTATAACCAAAATATAGAGGATCCAAATATGGTTAATATGCAGAATAACAATATGATAAATAACCAAAATATAGAAGATCCAAATATGGTTAATGTGCAAAATAACAATATGATAAATAACCAAAATTACAACGGACAATAATTTATTATTGTCTTTTTGTTTACATACAAATATATATGTATATTGATATTAATAGAATTAAATTATATAATTAGATAAAATAAAGGAGGATTTTTATGCAATATGGAGAATCAGTGCCAACTACATCTGTTTCAATTGGATTTGGCATTTTATCTATTTCGATAGCTATTATTAGTTTGATAATATCTATAGTCATGTTAATTTCATTAATAAAAATATTTACAAGGAATGGAAAACCAGGTTGGGGAGTAATAATACCAATTTATAATTTTATTTTAATGAGTGAGATTGCTGAAGTTAAAAGCATTTATGTAATATTATTATTTGTTCCAATTGTTAACATATATGCAAGGTATGTAATATATAAAGGAATTGCAAAAAAATATAATAAAAGTAGTGGATATGCAGTAGGTATGTTATTAGTACCATTTATATTTTTTCCAATGTTAGCTTTTAAAAAGGAAGATGACACATTAAATGTAAATAATAATGTTAATAATAATCAGTTTCAAGGTGAAATAATTAATAATCAAGAAGTTATTCAGCCTATTCAAGGTCAACCTTCTGTTACTATGATGCAAGAAGTACCAGTAAATATGGGAATGCCAAGTGTAGAGCAAGTAAATAACGTAGGTGTAGTTCCACCTGTTATGCCGCAGGAAACACCTGTAAGTGTAGAAGTGCAAAATAGCGTTCCAAGTGTAGATCAAACAAATAACATAGGTGTAATGCCAGAAGTTGTTCCACAAGAAGCACCTGTAAGTGCAGAAGTGCAAAACAACATTCCAAGTGTAGATAAAACAAATAACGTAGGTGTAATGCCAGAAGTTGTTCCAGAGGAAGCACCAGTAAGCGCAGAAATGCAAAACAACATTCCAAGTGTAGAACAAGTAAATAATGTAAGTACAGAAATACCTGCAAGTGCAGAAGTTCAAACTTCAAATGAAGATATCGAAGAATTGTAAAAGAGTGTTAAACTCTTTTTTTCTTTAAACAAATTCATGTTATAATATAAATAGGTGATGTAAAGTGAAGAAGATAATATTAGTAGATGGAAATAACTTATTATTTAGAAGTTATTATGCAACTGCTTATTCTGGTAATTTTATGAAAAATAAGGAAGGTTTTCCTACAAATGCATTATATGGATTTGTTAATATGATTAATAAAATAATAAATGATGAAAAACCAGAATATATGTTAGTAGCATTTGATAAAGGTAAAACTTTTAGACATGAAAAATATGAAGATTATAAAGCTGGTAGAATAGAAATGCCTAATGAATTGAAACAGCAATTTCCTATTGCAAAAGAATTATTAGATTACTTAGGTATTAAGCATTTTGAAATAGATAATTATGAAGCTGATGATATAATTGGTACGTTATCAAATATGGTTTTAGAAGATGATTCGTTTAATGGATTAATAGTAAGTAGTGATAAAGATTTGTTACAATTAATTAATGAACAAGTTACTGTTAAGCTTCTTAAATCAAAAGATTATATTATGATGGATGAGAAAATGTTTTATGAGACATACGGACTTAAGCCTGATAAAATGGTTGATATTAAATCATTACAAGGTGATGCGTCAGATAACATACCAGGTGTAAAGGGAATAGGAGAAAAAACAGCACTTAAATTATTAGTTGAATATGGTTCGTTAGAAGGAGTTTATGATAACATAAATGAGATAAAAGGCTCTGTTCAAACTAAACTTATTAATGGTAGAGACGACGCTTTTAAAAGCTATGATTTAGCTACTATTTATAAAGAAGTACCTTTAGGGTTTTCTTTGGAAGATACTAAGTTAACAGATGGCAATTTAAGTGAGTTAAAATCTTTATATGAAAAGCTAGAATTTTATTCATTTTTAAAGAACATGAAGATAAGTAAAAATAATAATAATATAGAGTTTAAGAAAATTTCTGATGTAGAAGAATTAAATGTACTAAAAGATGATATTTCAATATATTTAGAAATAGATAATTCTAATTATCATTTAGCAAACATACTAGCTCTTGGAATATGTGATGGCAAAAACTTATTTTATGTAAAAAAAGAACTTATAAGTGATGCTATTAAAAAAATTAATGACAAAAATAAATTTACGTATGATTTAAAAAAGACTTATGTATCTTTAAAGCATATTGGTGTTAACTTGCAAAATGTATCTTTTGATTCTATGATAGCAGCATATTTACTTAATTATAATGTAAAGGATGATATAGCTTATTTAGCTAATCAATTTGGATATGATGTTCCTTTTTATGAAATAATAACTAAGAGTAAAGAAATAACTGAAGATACTTTAGTTAAATTAGTTACTTTAAAAGCAAAGTTTATTTATGATACAAAGCCTTCGTTAGAAGAAGAAATGAAAAAAGAAGGGTGTACTAAATTATTTAATGATCTTGAAATGCCTCTTTCTATTATATTAGGTGATATGGAATATGAGGGTATAAGGGTTAATAAAGAAGTTCTTCTGGATATGAACTTGGAGCTTGATAAAAAATTAAAAGAGTTATCTCTTGAAATATATAAAGAAGCTGGAGAAGAATTTAATATTTCATCACCAAGACAGTTAGGAGAAATATTATTTGCTAAGTTAGAAATAGGTAAGGGTAAAAAGACTAAGAGTGGTTATTCAACAGATAAGGCAATTCTTGAAAAGTATAAGGATAGACATCCAATTGTTCCTCTTGTTTTAGAATATAGAATGCTTAGTAAATTACAAAGTACATATACTACTGGTTTAATACAAAACATATTATCTGATGGTAAAATACATACTATTTATACACAGACTTTAACTAGGACAGGAAGATTATCTTCTATTGAACCAAATCTTCAAAATATTCCAGCTAGAATAGAATATGGTAAGTTAATAAGAAAAGCTTTTGTACCAGAAGATAATTCTGTTCTTTTATCAAGTGATTATTCACAAATAGAGTTAAGGGTTTTTGCTCACTTTTCTAAAGTTCCTAATCTTATTAGTGCTTTTAAAAATGATATGGATATTCATACACAAACTGCAATGGATATTTTTGATGTAAAAAAAGAAGATGTTACAAAGGAAATGAGAAGGCAGGCTAAAGCAGTTAATTTTGGAATTTTATATGGTATTAGTAGTTATGGTTTATCAACTGATATTGGTATATCAGTTAAAGAAGCTAAGGCATTTATAGAAAAGTATTTTGAAGCTTATAGTGGAACTAAAATATATATGGATAGTGTTATTAAAAAAGCTTATGAAGATGGTTATGTTACTACAATAATGAATAGAAAAAGAAAGATAGAGGAGTTAAAAAACACTAATTATATGATAAGACAACAAGGTGAAAGAATGGCTCTTAATACTCCTATTCAAGGTTCTAGTGCTGATATATTAAAAAAAGCTATGATTGATATTTATAATGAGTTTAAAAAGAAAAATATTAAAAGTAAAATGATATTACAAGTACACGATGAACTTATATTTAATGTTTTAAAAGAAGAAGTAGATATTGTTAAACAAATAGTTAGGGACTCTATGGATAATGCATTTAAGCTAGATGTTCCATTAAAGGTAGATATACAAACTGGTTCTAACTGGTATGAGTTAAAGTAGGTGATTTAAGTGCCAGAATTAGTAGAGGTTGAAAACTCAAGAAGAAATTTAAATAAGATTTTAATTAATAAAAGAATTATAAAGACTGAGGTTTACCTAGATAAAATGGTTTTTAACAAAAAGGAAGAGTTTATTAAAAAGACTACAAATAAAGTTATACATGAGATAACAAGAAGAGGTAAATGGTTGTTTTTTAGATTAGATGATTCTTATTTAGTAACTCATTTTAGGATGCAAGGAAGATTTTATTTAAAAGATAATAATTATGAAAGACAAAAACATGATTACATAATATTTTCGTTTAATGATTTTAAAATAGTATATAATGATCCTAGATTATTTGGAAATATGCAGATTATAAACTTAGATGAAAAAGAAAGTTTTATAAAGGAAAAGAATCTTGGGTTAGAGTACTTTGATGATAATTTAACTAGTAAGTATTTAAGAAAAAAGTTGAAAAAACATCATGTGTATATTAAAAATATGTTATTAGATCAAAGTGTGATAGCAGGAATAGGAAATATTTATGCTGATGAAATTTTGTTTAGATCAAATATAAATCCTAAGAGTTATGCTGATAAGTTAACGTTAAATAAATTAGATAAAATAATAAAAAACACAAGTATTGTTTTTGAAGAAGCTTTAAAATATAAGGGAACTTATCCTAACTTAGATGGTAAAAGAGGTACTTATGAAGATCATTTATTAGTTCATAAAAGAAAAGGTAAAAAATGTTATGTTTGCGGATCTATTATTATAAAAGAACAGGTAGGTAAAAGGGGTACTTATTACTGTCCTAAATGCCAAAAATAAATACGAATTTAAGTATTTATTTTTTTTATATTATTGACGATATTTGTTAGTTATAGTATTATTAAAGTAGTGTATATAATACAAGGAGGCTAAGTATGAAGTGTGGTAACTGCGGAGCTTTGCTAAGTAATAATCAAGGTATTTGCTCTAACTGTGGTTATAGTATTAATTATAATATTCCGCCTAAAGATAATAATAAGTTATATAGAATTATAATTTTATCTATGTTATGTGTTATTACTCTGTTATTAGCAGGTGTAGCAATCGTAATATGTCTTGACGATAAAAAAATAGAGTCTAGAACAATAATGGTTTATATGTCTGGTTCTAACTTGGAAACTGATAATGGTATAGCAACAGCTGATTTAGAATCTATTGTACCTAGTAGTGTTGATTTAAATACTACAAATGTTGTTGTTTATACAGGAGGTACACAAAGGTGGCATAATAACTATGCTAGTTCAACCGAAAACAGTATTTTAAAGCTTACTAGTGATGGTTTTGTAAAAGTCCAATCTGATGCTCAAGTTAACATGGGTGATGCTAGTACTTTTCAGACGTTTTTAAATTATGCATATCAAAATTATAAAGCAGATAGATATGATCTTATAATATATGATCATGGCCTTGGAGCTTTAGGTAGTATAGTAGATGATTTTAAAGAAGATTATTTATTCTTAAATGAAATGAAAGAAGCGTTAAGTAATAGTCCTTTTAATAAAGATAATAAACTTGAAACTGTTTTATTTAGAACATGTTTAAACGCAACAAGTGAAGTTGCAAGTGTATATAAAGATTATGCAAAGTACATGATAGCATCAGAAGAAGTTACATATGGTAATCCAAGCAGTAATGTATTTTCATTTATTAATTCTGTTAATATAACAGATAATGGAGATGTGTATGGTACAAAGTTTATAAATGGATATAAGGATTATATAAAAACTCTTGGAACTATAGATTCTACATACTCAGTTATAGATTTAACTAAAATGGATGAATTAGAAAGTGAAGTAAATGATTTCTTTAGTTCAATTAACTTAGATAATAATTATAATGAAATATCAAAATTAAGAGCAAATCTTCATCAATATGCATTAGATTCTACAAATGATGGTAGTTATGATACTGTTGATTTATATTCTTTAGTAGATGGATTAAAAAGCTTATCTCCTAAGAAAGCTAATAAGTTATTAAAAACAATTAAAAGTACAGTAAAATATAACTGGACAAATAATGAATTTTCAAATGGTTTATCAATATATTTTCCATATAATGGTGATCAGAGAATGGTAAGTTTACATTTTAATGTTTTTGATGGAATTGATTTTAGTAAAAATTATTATTCTTTTATAAAAAAATTCAATGATATGAAAACTGGAACTTCTAATTTTTCTATGAGCTTTTCTAAAAATGATACAAGTATGAAAAATAAAACTTACACAATGGATTTAACAGATGATCAAGTAAAGAATTTTTCTAAAGCAAATTATGTAATATATGAGAAAAATAATGATAATACATATAGTTTAGTAGCAAGGATGGATGCAGAGTTAAAAGATAATAAATTAGTTGGTAAGTTAACTAATAATGTTATTAAAATAAGTAGTAAAGATGGAAAAACATATATTCCAGTTAAACAAATAAAATCTTTAGATAGTTATACTTGGTATACAACATCAATAGTATTAAGTAAGAGAGATGAAAATAATAAATATGTAAGTGCTAATGGTAATATGCATATAAAAGTAAAAGATAATAAAGTTAATCAAGCTCAAATAATTAGAACTGAAAAAGATAAAGAAGGTGGAGCTATTTTAGATACAAAAGATTACTCTAAATTAACTTTTGAACATACTAAGTGGAATATATTAGATGATAAAGGAAACTATGTAGGTCCAACTAAAACAGATAGTATGAATGTATATGAAATAGATTTAAAAGATGGCTATGAATTAACTTTAGAATCATTAGATAATTCAAAATACTATTGTGTATTTGAAATATATGACGTGAATAATAATAAATATTATTCTAAGTTAGATGAATTAAATTAGAAAGAAGGAAATTAAAAGATGAGACAATGCAGTAATTGTGGAAAAGTATTGCAAGAAGGAGAATTATTTTGTACTTCTTGTGGACAAAAAAATGAAGTACAAGAAAATGTACAAGTAAATAATGAAGTGGTAAATGAAGGTACTTTTACAAATAATGTTAACACGCAAGAAGCACCTCTATTTACAAACGATGTTAATCAAAGTGCTAATAATGAAACTTATAATAATGTTTCAAATGAAATTGTACAAACAGAAAGTATATCTAACATGCAGGAAGTTAGTGAAGAACCTTTTACTCAACCTGTTATAGAAAGTCAGCCACAAACAGCGCCAACTCCTGTTAGCGTTAATAGTGAGCAAACTCAAATGGTGCAAGATGTTCAACCTATTAGTCAAAATATAAATACAGTTAATCAGGAAGCTAGTGTTACGCCAAGTACTAATGAAACTATTTCAGCTCCAAACTTAAATGAAGCAGTAAGTGTAAATAATGTTCAACAACCAGTAAGTACTAATGCAAATATTAGTGCAGCACCTAATTTAAATGTAGCACCTCAAATGCAAAGTGCACCTCAAACTAATAACATGAATCAAATGCCAAATATGAATAATAATATGAATCAAAATATGGCAACTAATAATGTGGCAAATGCAGTACCTAATAATAAGTTAAATAAGACATTATTTATAGTGTTAATAGCAATACTTGGTGTTATTATACTAGGACTTGTTATATTTATAGTAGTTAAGGTAGCATCTAAAAATAGTGTTGCAAAAAATACTACAACAACTGGGTATATAAATACAACAACAGGAGTAGAAAAAGTTTCAAATGGTAATGAATTTAACGTTTCAGGTTATACTTTTACAGTACCTAGTGGAATGAAAAAAATGGAAAAAGGTACATATACTATAGTTTATAATAATAGTACAGCAATTGCATTTACAGCAGTATTAAATTGTGATTATAGTTATGTAGCTAATAATAAATCTCAAATAGAAGAAGAATTAAAAAGCAGAGCTTCATCTGTTAAATCATCAGAAGAAAAAAGTATAGATGGTAGAAAATATTTAGTTTATAATATAACCTATAATGGAGAAGAATCTATGTATTATGTTGCTGAATTAAAATCTAATCTTATAGTTGAAGGACAAGTAGCAGTTAATAATACAACCTATGATGATGCTTTAGGAAAATTAAATGAGATTCTTAATACTGTTAAGTCAAGCGATAAAGAAGAAGCAAGCGTTAAATCTGATTTTTCAGTATCATTAGATGATAATAAACCATTAATTAATGTTTTAGAAAAATAAAAAAAGAAAAAAAGGAGATAAATAAAATGAAATCAAATAAAAATATATTAATAATAATAATTATTGCTATAATATGTGTAATAGGTTTAATAATGGGGTCTTTTGTAGGAAAATATAATTCAATAGTAACTAAAGAAGAAACAGTAAGTGAAGCTATGAGTAATGTAGATACAGCTTTACAAAGAAGAGCTGATTTAATACCTAATTTAGTAAGTACTGTAAAGGGATATGCATCTCATGAACAAGATGCAATTAATAAGGTATCAGAAGCTAGAACTAAGTTAATGAATGCTGAATCTATGTCTGATAAAGCTAAAGCAAATGATGAATTATCAAGTGCTATAACAAAAGTGTTAGCACTTCAAGAAAATTATCCAGATTTAAAAGCTGATAAAGTATTTATTGGCTTACAAGATGAGTTAGCTGGTAGTGAAAATAGAATAGCAGTTGCTAGAAAAGATTATAATTCAAGTGTTAAAGATTATAATGCTTATATTAAAAAGTTTCCTACTAATATAATTGCTAATATGAGTGGACATGGTACTAAAGATTATTTTAAAGCTTCAGAAAGTGCTAAAGATGTACCAGAAGTTTCTTTCTAATAGTATTAAGTTTTTAATACTATTTCTTTTATTATTAGTACCAGTTAATGTATTAGCATTAGAACCAACAAGCGAGTTTTATGTTAATGATTATGCAAATGTATTATCAGAAGAAACAAAAAGAGAAATAGTAGATTATAGTAAATCTTTATATGATAAAACATCTGCTCAAATAGTAGTTGTTACTGTAGATACAGTAGGAGATAGTGATATAGAAAGCTATGCAACTGATTTATTTAGAAGTTTTGGTATAGGAGATAAGGATAAAAATAATGGGTTATTAATACTTTTAGCAGTAAATGATAGAAAGTCTAGAATAGAAGTTGGGTATGGTTTAGAAGAAATATTAAATGATTCTAAAACAGGTAGATTTCAAGATGATTATATGATTCCATATTATAAAGATGATGATTGGAATAATGGTATATTAAATGGTTATAAAGCATTTTATAAGGAATTATGTGATTATTATGATATATCTACTGATGTTGTGGCTACTAATACACATACATCAAATGATAATGATAGCTATAGCTCAGTGTTTGTAATTATAAACTTTTTAGCATCAATTATACTTTTTGTTATAATAGATAAATCTAGAAAAGCAAAATTTTTTAAAAACTTTATTAAATATATAATTATTGAAGCTATATTATTTGTTATTATGATTGCTATTGGTACTATATTTAAGGATAAATTGTTATCAGCCAACTGTTCATTATTTATATTATTTTTAATTATTAATTTCTTATTAGTAATAACTAAAGGTAAAATTTTATATTATGTATCAATATCAGGTGGATCATCTGGTGGTTCTTCTTCAGGGTTTTCATCATCTGGTGGTGGATCATCTGGTGGAGGTGGATCATCTGGTGGAGGAGGTTCTACTAGAGGCTTTTAGTATAATTGGCATATTATTAACATAATATGTCTTTTATTTTACAAAAAAACTTTTAAAAGATTAATATAAATGATAAAATTAAATGGAGGTGATTATCTTGAAAATTGCAAATAACTGGGAAGATTATGAAATATTAGACATGTCAAATGGTATGAAAAAAGAACGTTGGGGAAAGTATGTTTTATTAAGACCAGATCCTCAAATAATATGGAATAATAATGACATTAACGATGATGTTGATGCAATATATTATAGAAGTAAAAAAGGTGGAGGTCACTGGGAGAATATAACAAATGTTCCAGAATCTTGGCAAATAAAATATAAAAATTTAACTTTTAATATAAAACAAATGGGATTTAAACATACTGGACTTTTTCCAGAACAAGCTGTTAACTGGGACTATATGATTGATAAAATAAAGAGTTCTAATAGAAAGATAAAGGTTCTTAACTTATTTGCTTACACAGGAGGAGCAACAGTAGCATGTGCTTATGCAGGAGCAGATGTTGTACACGTTGATTCATCAAAAGGTATGGTATCTTGGGCAAAAGAAAACATAGAATCATCTAATCTTACAGATAGATACGTTAGATTTATTGTTGATGATTGTGTTAAATTTGTTAAAAGAGAAATAAGACGCGGTAATAAATATGATGCAATAATAATGGACCCTCCTTCATTTGGTAGAGGAGCTAATGGAGAAGTATGGAACATAGAAGAAAGTTTATATCCTTTAATTGAATTATGTACAGAGGTTTTAAGTGATGATCCGTTATTCTTCTTAATAAATTCATATACTACAGGTTTATCACCTAAGGTACTTGAAAATATTTTATACATGACAGTAAATAAAAAGAAGAAAGGTGTTATATCATCAGGAGAAGTAGGTCTTCCTATGAAAGATAGTAATATTATATTACCATGTGGTATATATGGTAGATGGGAAAATGAATAATTTAAATGTTTTATATGAAGATAATCATATTATAGTTGTAGAAAAAAAGTCTAACTTATTATCTCAAAGTGATATAACTGGTGATAAAGATTTACTTACAATGGTAAAAGAATATGTTAAAGAAAAGTATAATAAACCTGGTAATGTATATATTGGTCTTGTTCACAGATTAGATAGAGTAGTAGGCGGAATAATGGTTTTTGCAAGAACTTCTAAGGCAGCTAAAAGATTAAATGAACAAATAAAAAATCATGAATTTAAAAAGAGTTACATAGCAGTATGTGATGGTATTATAAAAGATGATGGAGTGCTTATTAATTATTTATATAAAGAACCAAAAAAACATGTTTCTATAATAGTTAATAAAGATCATAAAGATGCTAAACTATGTAAGTTAGAATACGAAGTAGTTTCACATATAAATAATAAAACAGTACTTAAAATTAATTTAATAACGGGTAGATATAATCAAATAAGAGTACAATTTAATAACATAAATCATCCTTTAGATGGTGACTTTAAATATAATAAAAATGCATTAAAAGGTAGCACCAAACAGATTAAGTTATGGGCATATAAGATAGAGTTTAATCATCCTGTAACTAAGGAAAAATTAAGTTTTAAACTGCTACCTAATTGGGAGGAAGTAAAAAATGAAGAACTTATACATAGACTTTGATGGAGTTATATTAGATACTATGTCTAGGACATATGAGGAAATGAAAAAAATAGGAATAGATAAAAATGACCAAGAAAAGGTAATGGAATTTTTTAGAAAGGTTAACTGGCAAGAGTTAATTAATAATACGAAACCAATAAATGATAGTATAAATGAGATAAAAAAAGTGTGTGATTCTAAAAAATTTAATGTTTATATTTTAACTCATATATTATCAACAAATGAAATGATAGAAAAGATAAAGTATTTACATAAGATGTTACCTCAAGTAACAGTAGTATCAGTGCCTAAAGAATTATCTAAAACAGAAGTAGTAAATCCTTGTGCATCAATTTTAATAGATGATTTTTCTGGTAATGTAAAAGAATGGCAAAAGAAACTTGGAATTGGTATTAAGTTTGTAAAAGAATATGAAAATGGTGATTATCCAGAAATAACACATATTTCTGAAGTAATTAATATGTTTAATTAGTAAAGACTTAATTATCTTTACTTTTTTATTTGTTGTTAAAAAAGTGTAATTATTTTCTAAAACTTTAATATATTTATAATGAACAAAATATTAAGGAGGAAATAAATATGGAAACACTTAAAGTATCCAGTAAGTCAAACCCAAGTAGTGTAGCAGGAGCACTTGCAAACGTATTTAGGGAAAAAAGTAGTGTAGAAGTTCAAGCAATTGGAGCAGGAGCTCTTAATCAAGCTATTAAAGCAATTGCAATAGCAAGAGGTCGGGTTACTCCTCAAACTCAGTACTAGAAATAATTAGAAGAGGACAGGTCGCATTAGGCGAGAAACCCTATATATTAAGGTACTTTGCGAGATTCTATATC
>JALEND010000074.1 GCA_022768045.1 Mycoplasmatota bacterium
TAAACATAAAAAATATATAAATAAGAAAAAAAGCTGTTTATAATTTATTTTTTTTGGTAAAATAAGTATAGAGTTGATAAATATGAAAAAAGTTACAAGTGTTTCATTAATAATTTTTATAGAAATTATGTTAGCAATATATTTATTGTTTTTTTATAAAACATTACATATTAAACTAATAGGCAATAATTCTCAAACTATAAGCGTTAATTCTAATTATAAGGATGAGGGAGTAGCAAGTTGCTATGGAACAGCATTTAAATGTAAATATATTAAACCTATTATTAAATCTAATATTAATAGTGATAAAATTGGAAACTATGAAATTAGTTATACTGTAAGTGTTAAAAATAATAAAAAAACAGTAAAGAGAAAAATTAAAGTGATTGATACTATTAAACCAGTAATTAATTTTAAAAGTATCCCAAAGGTTTGTAAAAATGGATATATATCAGAAGAAAATTATGATGTCTATGATAATTATGATAAGAATGTAAAGATTGATAAAAAAATTGAAAATGAAAAAATTATATATACTGTGACTGATAGTTCTCACAATAAAATAATAAAAGAAATAGCTGCAGAAATAATTGATGATAAAATTTCACCAGTAATTACTTTGAAAGGTAATTTGTATGAATATGTACAAGTTGGAAGTGAATATAAAGAGCCTGGTTATACAGCTTATGATAATTGTATGGGTGATGTGACTGACAAAGTTGCTATTGATGGAAGTGTTGATACTAGCAAAAGTGGAATATATGTTATTTCATATTCTGTAAAAGATGATAGTGGAAATAAAACTACAATAAAAAGATATGTTAAAGTATATAAAAAATATAAAGGTGAAACTATAACACCTGCTGGTAAAACAATATATTTAACATTCGATGATGGTCCAAGTAGTTATACAAATGAGATATTAAATATATTAAAAGAGTATGATATAAAAGCAACATTCTTTGTTGTTAATACGGGAAATGATTCTATTTTAAAAAGAGAAGTTAATGAAGGTCATACTGTTGCACTACACAGTTATACTCATAATTATAGAACTGTTTATTCAAGTACTGATGCATATTTCTTAGATTTAGAGTTAATAAGAAATAAGGTTAAAAGTGTAACAGGAGTTGATACAAATATAATCAGATTTCCTGGTGGAAGTTCAAATACAGTAAGTAAATCATATTGTCCTAAAATAATGAGTTCATTAGTTAATGATGTGCAAAATAGAGGATATAAATATGTTGATTGGAATATTGATAGTGGTGATGTGACAGCAACGTCTTCAGCACAAATAATTAACAATATAAAAAAATCATTAAAAGGTAATGCGACAAATGTTATTCTTATGCATGACACAAAAATATATACTAAAAATGCATTAAGAGAAATAATTGATTATGGAATATCAAATGGTTATAATTTTTTACCTATAACTGAATCTACTCCAGATGTTCATCATGGTGTAAATAATTAGTTTTTTAAACTTAAAACTATTTATTGAATAAATAGTTTTTTTTTGCTATAATTAAAACGCGAAAAGAGGCGTTTATATGACAAATAAAGATTTGGCAAATATAATATTTCCAGATATCGATAAATCAATAGAATATTATGAAAATTTATATCCAAAAAGAAATTTAAATGAGAAATGTGCTGTAACACGTTTCGCACCATCTCCAACAGGATTTATGCATATTGGTAATTTTCAATCTGCTGTAATAGATTATGTTTTAGCAAGAAATACAAACGGTGTTTTTTATCTTAGAAATGAGGATACTGACAGCAAGCGTGAAATTGAAGGGGCTATGAATGTAATTTTTGATACGCTTAAAAATTATGATATGGTACCAGATGAATATGAGTTTAACGGAAAAGTAGTAGGTAATTATGGTCCTTATATTCAAAGTGAAAGAAAAGAAATTTATCATACTTTTATTAAATATTTAATTGAAATTGGACGAGCATATCCATGCTTTTGTACAAAAGAAGAACTTGATGAGATGAGAAAGGTTCAAGAAAGCAGTAAAAGAAGAATTGGCTATTATGGAAGATATGCTGTATGTAGAAGACTTAATATTGATGAAGCAATAGAAAAAATTAAAAGTGGTATTCCATATGTAATAAGATTTAAATCAGAAGGAGATTTTGATAACAAGATTCATTTTGAAGATGAGGTTAGAGGAAGAATTTCTATTCCAGAAAATGATCAAGATATTGTAATTATGAAATCATCAAACAAACTTCCAACATACCATTTCGCACATTTTGTTGATGATTACCTTATGAGGACAACTCATGTTGTAAGAGGTGAGGAATGGTTACCTTCTGTACCGATTCATTTGGAATTATTTAAAACATTCAATGCAGTGCCTCCTAAATATATACATACACCACTTATACTAAAAAAAGATGGAGATACTATTAGAAAAATAAGTAAGAGAAAAGATCCAGAAGCATCAATGTCTTATTACAAGGAAAAAGGGTATCCAAAAGAAGCTTTAATAGAATCATTAATGACAATAATAAATTCAAATTATGAACAATGGCACACAGCTAATCCTGAAAAATCATACTTAGATTTTGAATTCAGCGCTAAAAAAATGTCATCAACTGGTGGTGCTCTTTATGATATAGAAAAATTAAATAATATCTCTAAAAATTATATAAGCAAACTAAAAGCAATTGATGTATATAATGGAGTTTTGGAATGGTCAAAAGAATATGATTTAGAATTTTATAATATATTAAGTAATAATAAAGATTATAGTATAAGTATATTTAACATTGAAAGAGAACAAAAAAAGCCAAGAAAAGATTATGCTGCATTTAGTGAGGTAAAAAGTCTTGTTTGGTATATGTATGATGAATTATTTGATAAAGAAGAAAAAAACTATGAATTTAGTAATATAACAGATAAAGATGAAATATTAAGAATAATGAAAACATACATTGAAAAGTATTATGATGAGGCTGATGAGCAACAAACTTGGTTTGAAAAAATAAAAGATTTATCAAAAGAGTTAGGATATGCAAGAGAAGTTAAAGAATATAAAGCAAATCCTGATAATTATAAGGGCCATGTAGGAGATATATCTATGGTAATTAGAGTAGCTCTTACAACAAAAGCAATGACTCCTAATTTATATGATATTATGAAGTTATTTGGAAGAGATAGAATATTAAAAAGAATTGAAGAACTAGAAAAAAATTTCTAGTTTTTTTATATGTTAACTTTTGTTGACAAAATTCCACTTTAAATTGCTAGACTAATTGACTTAAGTTAGCTAAAATGAAACTATCAAGTTTAAATTTGAAAATATTAAAAATAGGAGTAATAATGGAAACAAAAAAAATAAAGTCACTAGTATTTTATTAATATTAGTGACTTTTTTAATTTGTAAAAAAATAATAGAATGATTAGAGAATAAAAGTCTAATAATTAGTATGGAAAGCCTAAAAAAAATAACAAATTAGAAAGAATGAAACTTATGAAAAAAACAATAAAAGAAGATTTTAAAAGCTTAGATAAGTATCAATTAAAGGCAGTAACATCAAATAGAAAAAAAATATTAGTGTTAGCGGGAGCAGGCTCTGGTAAAACTTATACAATAGTATCAAGAATAAGATATTTAATTAAGTATAGAAACGTAAAACCTAGTGATATTTTATGTATATCCTTTACTAATGATGCGGTTAATAAATTAAAAGAAGATTTAAATAATAAGGATGTTGAAGTATTAACTTTTCATAAGCTAGCTCTTAAAATAATTGGGAGAAAAAAAGAAGTTTTAGCAGAAGATATGTTAACTGATATAATAATTAATACTTTTTCTAATGATAAGTTATTTGGCTTATATGAAATGGAAAGGTTTGATATGTATAACTTAGTTAAAACATTTATTAACCTTTTTAAATCAAATAATTATTCATTAGATAAATTTTATACTTTTATAAATAAAGCTAACACGAAAGATAAAATGTTATTAAAAGAGATAATGAAATGTTATATTTGTTATGAATCTTATTTAAATAAAGAAGGTTTAATGGACTTTAACGATATGATAAACATTGCAATAAATAAATTAGACAAGGTAAATTTAAAATATAAACATATTATAATTGATGAATATCAAGATACATCTTTAACTAAGTTTTTATTAATAAAAAAAATAATTAGTATTAATAAATCAAATTTATTTGCTGTGGGAGATGATTTTCAGTCTATTTATAGATTTACCGGTTCTAATATAAAAATAATAACAAGATTTAAAAAGTATTTTCCATTTTCAAAAATTATTAAGTTAAAATATACGTATAGAAATTCTAAAGAGTTAGTTTTTATTGCGGGAAAATTTATAATGAAAAACAAAAGTCAGATAAGAAAGAAAATGAAGTCGAAAATAAGAGAGAATAATCCTGTTAAAATTATTTATTATGATGATTTAACATCTTCTATAAATAAGGTTATTGAAAAAGAAGAGATAGATGATTTATTTGTTTTATCTAGAAATAATAAAGATTTAGAAAATATAAATATTAAGGGTATTAAATATAAAAAAATGAGTGTTCATAAATCAAAGGGCTTACAAGCTAAATATGTATTTTTAATAAATGTTAATTCTAATAAAAATGGTTTTCCAAATAAAATAGAAGATCATAAAATACTTAAATATGTTAATAATTATAAAGAACATTTTAAATATGATGAGGAAAGAAGATTATTTTATGTAGCTTTAACAAGATGTACGAAAAAAATTTACTTATTTGTACCAAGTAATAGAGAGTCCATATTTATAAAAGAAATAAAGAAATATAAGAAAGTAAATGTAATTTATGATATCAGTTGATAAAAGAAAAACTTTTTGTTATAATCAAGGTGAATAAGATAATTGGGAGGATATATGAAAGGTTTAGTAAAAAATAAAACGTTGGCGTTAAAAATAGGAACAACTATTTTAGTGTTATTTGTTTTTTCTGTTTTTGCTATATCACCAACAATAATAAAAAAATTAAGAGGAGATATTTCTCAAAGTGAATCTTTAGAAAATACTTCAAACAAGGTGGTTTTAAGTACAATATATAATGTTGATAGTAGTACTAATAAATTAAATTTTAATATATATAATGGTAATGAAAATGATATTACTGTTAATAAAATAATATATAGAAATGAATGTAAAACTGATAATTGTGATTCATTTACTTTGGTAGATTTAGAAAACAATATAATAAAAAATGATGAGGAAAAAACTTTAGTTGTAGATAATAGTGAAATAATTAATTTATTAAATACTAAAACACTTGAAGTTGGTGTTCAATATGAGTTAAATGGTCAAAGTTATAATGTTTACTCAACTGTTTATCATTTATCAGAAGAATCAAAGAATAATATTAACATAACAGGTGATGATATCGTAGAAAAAGAATTTAAAGTAGCAAGTTCAAAAATATCTGATTCTGATAATGGTAATAATCCAAGTAGTGATTTTGTATGGAAAATGAAAATATCAGATACAAAGGTGTCAATTGATAAGTCAGAAACTTTATATGATCAAAAAATATATTATAGTTTTATGTCTAATTATAAGAATGCATGGTTTTTTGATAATCCTCAAAATGAAGATTCTTTAACTCATCCTTTCTTTGGAGGAGAAAATAAATCTAATATTCAAAACTATTTTGACTTTCCAAAGAGCTTGGAAGATAAATATCCAGAAGATAGTCCAAGAAGCAGAAGTGGTAATGGTAAAGTTGCTTATAATAATCAGTATAGATTAATGGGAACATTAAAAAACGGAGTTCAAAGTATAACAAATAAAAACATAGTATTAGGTTTCTATTTTGAAAATTATTTTAATGGTGTCTTTGTAAAACAATTTTACTGGTCTGATCAATCTGAGGATTATAATTATAAAAAAAACTATGGTGGTTTCTCTTCATCAGAAGTTCCTAATTTTACTTTAACAATTTATGATAAATCTGGATTATTAAGTAGTTTAAATAGTTTTATAAATAAGTTACAAGCTCTTAATTCATCAGATATAGAAAAAGATAGCATGAATTCATATATAAATCTTATTAATAATGCTAAAAAATTATATGAATCAAGAGATAGTTTTGAAGAATGTGATTTAAATGGTTCATGTACTAAAAAAGAGGTAACACAAGATTTAATAGATGAAGTTAAATTAAAATTAGATAATACAGAAATTAATAAAATGAAGCAAGCTAATTATGCAGAATTTCATGCATTAATTGAAAAGATAAATAAATTAAATTTAGATTGGTATACTAAAGAAACTTATGATAATTTTAAAAACGTATATGATGTACATACTAGTTATGAGTATTTACCATATGTATATCAAACTAAGATTGATAATTATGTATCAAAATTAAATAAGGTATATAATGAATTAGAGCTTAAGGATGCAGATTATACTGAGTTAAATAAAGTAAAACAAGAGGCTTCAAAAATAAGCAATAAAGTAAATGAAATAGATGGGTTATATACTAAAGAAACATGGAATAATTTGCAAGAAGCTTTAAATAATGTTAAGACTGGTCTTAAGATAGACAAACAAGAAGAAGTAGATAAATATACCTTAGATATAAGAAATGCAATAGATAGTCTAGTTAAAAATAAAGCTGATTATAAAAAATTAGATACAATAATAAATAATTATAAAAATAGTGAAGAATATAAGAATGATTACTGGACAGATGATAGTAAGGCAAAAGTTGAAAAATATATTAATAACATTATACATGATAAATATATTGATGAACAAAGTGTTGTAGATAATTATATAATTGAGCTAAGTAATTTAATTAATAAGTTACAATTAAAGGTAGCTAAAGGTTATTATGACAGTGATAATTATCATCCTAATAATTTAAAAGATTCCTTATCATTAGAGGGTTATATTAATTACTTTAAAGCTGAGATTGTAAAAAAAGTAGGAAATACTAATTTATATACTGATGATACTATATCTAAAGTAAATAAAATAATTAATACTTATTTTGATGAAAATGGTAGTTTCAAAGCTGATTTAGAATACATTACAATTAATAATCAAAGTAAAATGGATGATTTAATTATTAAGCTAGATAATATTAAGAAAAATGAACTTATCAAAACACCAGCTAACTATACTAACTTAAAAGGATGGATAGAAAAAGCAGAAAAAGTAAATAGAAATTATTACAAGGACTTAAGTACTTTAGATCAAATGTTATCTAAGGCAAAAGAAGCACTAAAACTTGGAATAGATGAACAAGATAACGTAGATATTGCTACTAAAAACTTAAGTGATGCAATAAATAACTTAGAATTAAAAGATGCAGATTATACTAAGTTAAATAAGTTATTAAATACTTTTAAAAAATTAGATGAAAACATATATTATAATTATGATGAAGTATTAAATAACATAGAAGAAATTGAAAAACAAATAAATTATAACTTAGATATAACTAATCAAAAAATAGTAGATGAACTTACTTCAAAAATAAAAGCAGAATATAACAAGCTTAATAAGAAACCAGCAGATTATTCAAAACTTTCTTCTGTTCTAGCTAAAATACCTTCAGATTATTCTAAGTATAGTTATAGTTTGAAAAAAGAAATATTAAATTACATAGAAGAAACTAAGAAATTATCATTAGAGT
>JALEND010000076.1 GCA_022768045.1 Mycoplasmatota bacterium
TTGTTTATCAAAGGAAAGTTCAGTTGCTCCTGATAAGAAGAATCTAGTAAATGCTCTAGCATCTTTCTTAGTAAAAGATAAATTCTTTAACTTTGCGACTAGTCTTTGCCATTCTTCTTTTGAATAGATAAATAAACAACCATCTAAACCTCTTGTGATGACAAACAAATCTCCTAGTTCATCACGAAATTTTGAAGGTAATACTATTCTTGATTTATCATCAACATTGTGATGATACTCTCCCATAAACATATCTATCCCCCACAATCTACCACTTTAATCCACTGGCTACCACTATGATACCATAAACAAATAATCTTATCAATATAATAACTATAATTTTAATAATTAAAAATTAGCTTTACGTAAAGCAAAAACATTTATATTTTTTATAAATAACACTATTAAAATTAGCATAAAAATGATAAAATAAATACATGATAAAAAAAATAATAATATGGATTATAAACTTATATCAAAAAACACCTTTTTCTTCTCATTCGTATTGTAAGTTTACACCTACGTGTTCTACTTATATGAAAACTGCGATTGAAAGATTTGGGGTCTTAAAAGGACTATGTCTTGGAATAAAAAGGATATTAAGATGTAATCCATTTAATACTGGAGGATATGATCCAGTACCAAAAAAGGAGAATAAAAAATGAAGAAAAAATTATTAAGGCTTAGCTTAGTTTTAGTAGCATTATTTAGCCTATCGGGGTGCTTTGGAATAAAAAATGAAAAGACGTTATCTACGGCATACGTAAGTGTGTATCCGGTAGAATACCTACTCGATTCTTTATATGGTAAAGAAATGGCTGTATATAGTATATATCCAGATGGAACTAATTATAATGATTATAAATTAAGTAATAAGCAAATAAATGACTACAGTACAGCTGAGCTATTTATATATAATAGTTCTATTTCAAAAGAAAAAGATTACACTGTATCAATGCTTAATAAAAATAAGAACTTAAAAATAATAGATGCATCACTAGGTATGACTGTTAATTATAATACATCTGAATTATGGCTTAACCCATCTAACTATTTAATGATGGCATCTAATATAAAAAATGGACTTGAAGAATATGTTAATACAAAAATTGATATAAGTGATAAAATAGATAAAAACTATGAGGATTTAAAACTTGAAATATCAAGTCTTGATGCAGACTTAAAAGAAACTGCTAAGAATGCTGTTAATCCTACTATAGTAACATCAAATACAACGTTCAAATTCCTAGAAAAATATGGCTTTAAAGTATATACCCTAGATAAAGAAAACCTAACTAATAATGACTTAGAAAACGTAAGAAAACAAATGAGAAATAAATCTGTAAGCTACATATTTATGATTGATGATGAAAAAGAAACCGATACAATAAAGAAATTAAAAGAAGAATACAATGTTCAAATATTAAGACTTAACTCATTATCAACTTTAAGTGCTGATAATAGAAAAAATAAAAAAGACTATGTTAGTATTATGAATGACAATATTAACTCTATAAAATTAGAAATAAATAACTAAAAAAGAGTGCCAAAAGGTACTCTTTTTTGATTAATAAATTTTATATAACTTTTTCTTTCATAATAAAACATCAACTATATGCTTTCATCAATTCCAGTTTCTATATAATCTTCTCCTTTAAAAGGCTCTGTTCTAAGTAAATCATTATAATCTTGTTGTCTTAAAGCTTCATATACAAGTATTGCAGCACAATTAGATAAGTTAAGTGCTCTAACCTTATTAGTCATAGGTATTCTAAGACAATGATCTAAATCTTCTTTTAATATATCAAGAGGAATACCACTAGATTCCTTACCAAATATAAAGTATATATTTTCATCTTTATTGCTATAATCAAAAGAAGTATGAGGCTTTTTACCATATCTAGTTAAATAATAATAAGTTCCCTTATTTTTACTCTTAAAGTCTTCAAAATTTTCATAAACAGTATAATCACAATCTTTTATATAATTAGCTCCACTTCTTTTTATATAACTTTCATCTAATGAAAAACCAAGAGGTTTTATTAAATGAAGTTTTGTATTAGTTGCGGCACAAGTACGCATTATATTTCCAGTATTACCTGGTATTTCTGGTTCAAAAAGTACTACGTTAATCATTTATTACACTTCTTTCTTTTAACATCTTAATTATCTTATTTTCACTATTTAAAGATGATACGTCAACTATCTCCTTAACACTGCCATTTTCATAAAACACAAGTTCTGGAGAATTTTGATATAATTGATCAACAATCTTTGCACCATTTATATTAATATATATTATATTATTTTCTAAGTTATATTTCTTTATAACTTTTGCAAATACCTTTTCAAATGAAGTAGACTTCTTATTACTACTATTACTAACATAAACTATTGCATTTGGTACTTCAACAATATGATTATCTATATCCTCATACTTAACCTCAGATAAATAACCACTTATGTAAGACTTACTATTTAATGAATCTAAATAATTATCATAAGTCCTTACACAAACAAATACAGCTACCAAAGATAGCACACATAAAACAATATATAAAACTAATTTCTTATTTTTTTCTTTCATTATACCCTCCATATAATTATATTTTATCACAAGAAGAAAAAATAATAAATAAAAACAAAAAAATCAAATTTAAAAATTTGATTTTATAATATACTACTTCTTTTCTTCATAGTAGCCTCTGGCAAACTGCTAACTAAATTATCACTGCCAGCTGATAAAGCATCTAATTCATTATTAATATCTTTTATTAAGTTATATGTACTATTTAAATTATTACTATAAGTATTTAAATTACTTTTAATTAACTCTATTTTATCTTTTTCTTCAAATGACTCAGGTATAACCGCATCATTTAACATAGAAATTAAATTATTAACAGTTCTTAAAGATGACTCTAACCTTTCAGTTGCTTCCAACTGTAAAACTTCATTATTAATATCTATTTTAGACATTAGCCGTTATTCCATTTCTTCATAATATTATTAATTTGATTACCAGAACTCTTTAAAAAGTTAGCATAACTATTTAAGTTATTAGAAACCATTTTATTTTGCATTTTATCACTTCTTAACTTAGAAACATATAAATCAGCATTTTCAGAAACCCAGCAATCTCTATTAATTGTAGAAAGTTTATTATAAAGTTCATCAATTAAAGCATCATACTCAGAAGTTAATCTTTTAATTTCTTCTCCAGCATAAACCATTTTATCTGCATCTGCTTTTATTATAGCCATATCTACCCCATCATGTTCATTTCTGCTTCAACTAACTTATCATTTAGTTTAGCTATTTTTTCTTCTATTATAACTAAAATAGACTTAATCTTTTCTATATCAGTACTAACATTTTCCTCTATAAAAGATAACTTACTAGAACAAACATCCTCATCATTTATAAGTAAATAACTAGATAACGCTCTTTTAGCATATAAAATATCATCATTAAAATTGGTACTAGAAAAAGCATTTAACACATTCTCTAGTACCTCTTTTAATCTTTCATATAAATTTTTTTGATTTTGTAAATCTTCTTTACTCATCTAATTATTGTTGTTCAGTATAGCTTGTTGAGCTTGAAGAAACTTGAGATGCTTGAGAAGAAATTTGTGAAGCAATACCAGATTCGTGAGCAACGAATGCTTTGTAAGCTTCTTGCATTTTATCACTAAATTCTAGTAATTGTGAAGTATATGCATTAGCACAATCAACAACACCAGAAACATAGTTTTCAATTGCAGTCTTAATTTCACCTTTAAATCCTTGTTCTGCATTAGTTTCAGTTCTTAACTTATCAAGTGCAGATTGAATAGTATTAACATATTCTCTAATAGAAGTTCTAATAGTTTCAACTTGAGTATAGTCCATACCAATAAAGTCATTAACCATAGTTGTACTTCCAGAAGCACCAGAATAAGTACCAGTTATACTAGATGTAGTTTGAGTAAAATCACCAGCTTGAGCCCCTACTCTTTTTGCAGTTTCTATTTTTTGTCCTAATCCTGTAATTCCAGCCATATTATTATCCTCCTTATATTATTATAAATTATTCAGTAAACAAGTTGTTATCCATATCAGATAAAGCTTGCACGATGTTATCAACTTCTGATTGGAAAACTGATGTTAACGTGTTTAATGTCTCATTTAATGTTTGAGCATTCTTATCTAAAGAAGCTAAAAATTGATCAGCTGCAGTACCGTGCCATCCTCTTTGTACAGTCTCCATAACCATAGAAGTATCAAGTACTGCATTAGCAACTGTAGTTGTAACTATATTATTAAGTTCAGAAACATAGTTTTCTGCTCCAGCCTTACTAACACCGTAACTAGATTGTGCGTAATCCATAACTTTCTCCTTTCATTACCAAATACCATTATCCTTAATTTTATTGGTATCTTTATTAATTTGTTCTGATAGAGTAGAAATATTCTTCTTATACCTAGACTTTAAATTTGTTAAATCAGTATTATAACTTAATATATTACTAACAACAGTATCTAAATCTTCTTTAAATAAATTAAACTTAGATCTATACTTATTTGCAACACTACAATCATAATA
>JALEND010000009.1 GCA_022768045.1 Mycoplasmatota bacterium
TCAGCATAAATAAAACCAACATAACCATCAAACTTATCCATACCAATTATCTTATATAAATAATTAGTATTTTCAAATATATCTAATCTTTCTTCTAACTTTTCAGCATAATAATCATTATCTTTTTTAGTCTTATTATAAGTACCTTTTACTTCTAATTGTTCTTTTTTTACACTTGAATTTTTTCTTTTTCCTTTTTCCATAAATTTCCAAGATGCTTTTAAGGTATCTAACTCAAGATTTTCTTTTTCTTTAATATAATCAGATGCTTCTTTTGCTTTTTTTATTCCCTGCATTTTAATTTCTTCTACTGTTAATCTTTTTATTTTAGTATTAAAAAGAGAACAATATTCTTCTAATTCTTTCTTTAATGTTTGAAAATCATAATCATAAAAGCAATTATTTTCAAGATCATAACACTTAATAGAAGTATTATAATCTTTTCCTAAATCACTAATAGTATTACTTACATAACTTAAAGGTTCTGTTATAGCTGCTATAGGTTCTTGAGGTAAAAGCTTATAAATTTCATTAGCATAATCTAAAACACATTTTGAAAACACTAAATATAACTTTTCCAAATCAAAACAAGCTATAAAATTAAATATATTAAAATCTTTACTATTGTTTTGATATGCTTGCATAGTATTTTTTATTTTTTTCATTGTTAAATATATTGTTTTCAATAAATACATATCTTTTTTGCTTATATCTTTTTCCTTTGATATGTCAAAGCCATATAATTCTCTAATAATTTTATAATCGTTAGTAGAAGCTTTATCTTTATTCATAACACGTCTTAATATTTCTATTTTATTTTTTAATTCTCTTTTACAACCCTTATAGTAATTATTAACATTTCCATTTAAATCATTTTCATTTAGTTTTATATTTAAAAAAAGCAATAATTTAACAAATATATATTCTGGTGAAAAATCTAACTTTCTTTTATTTTTCTTTGCATCATATCTAATGCATAAAAATGGTAATAATTCTTTTTTTATTTTATTATCTATTTCATCATCTAAATTTAAATTCATTTTTTTATAAAATTCATCTTCAATAAACTCTTCATATTTATTTTTACCATTTTCATTTAATGAATTTAAATAAAATATATCTTTAGTAATATCATAAAAATTTTCTAAATCCATAAATTCATCATCAAATCTTCTTGCTTGTAATAAAATGTTATCGTTATATTCTAACATAGGGTTAATAAATAATCCCATATTAAATAACATATCAAAATATTCTTTCTTATCCATTATAAAATCCTCCTTAAATAATCTATTATTTTATTTTGTAATATTGTTTTAAGAAACACATTTTGTCTAATTCATCCTTATATACTAAATCTATCAAATCAAATTCAGTTGATAAATTTTTATTATCATATAAAAAATTCATTTTTTCTACGTCAAAATTATTATCACTACAAGACAATAATAAATTTATAAAAAAGTTAATATTATTTTGCCATACAATATTAGATAATGTACCATTTGGACTTCTAAATTCAATTGTATTTAGTACATTATAATCATCAATGTTTTTTATTTGTATATATTCTTTATTTGAAGTATATAACAATCTATTAAAATTAATACAATATCTCTTTGAATTTTTTAAAGCAGAAACATTTATATAATTAAATATATTAAAATCATTTATTATAGTTTTACAAATATCATTTATTTTTCTAGCATATAATTTTGCACCAATCCTGGTTTGATTTTGAAAGCCATTAGTAAACATAAATATATCTTCTTCAAATACACTCCATAATTTAAAAAAATTTAACCACCCTTTAGGATTAATATTAAACATGTTTTCACATATATGAATATGTGCGCCATTTTTATCATTGCAATATCCATCATTGCTAATAATAAAAAATAATACTTTTTGTAATTCATCCCATGTTTTTTCATCATCTTTTAAAACTTCACTTACCAGCTCTATTTGATTTTTTTGTTCAATACAAATATTATATGAATAATTATAATTTTTTTGCTTCATTAAATCTTGTGCTATTGATAATTTACCTTCATAATTATTATAGTTTTTCATGTTAAATTCAATTTCAATACCAAAACGAACATCATCAGGTAATTTTAAACAATTTCTGTAAGGAATATTAAAATAATATAATTCATTTTTTATATTTTTCATCCTCATATTCTCCTTTTTATTAAATAAGTTTTTTATTCATCAAGATAAAACTCTTTTTCATTTGAAAAACACATATCTAACTCATTACAAAAAGCTTTTGAGCCTATAATAATTAACTTATTATCTTTTACTTTAAAATTATTTTTTATTATTATATTTAAATTATTTTCTTCATAAAACTCATTAAACTTTTTTATAATCCAAGTATTAATACCAAGGTTTTCTTCGTTTATTAAAACATCTATACTATCATTACAAAACTCTTTTAAAACCTCTATTAAACTAGTTGGATTACCCTCTAATATAACAGATACTTTATTACTATCTTTCTTAAATAAATATTTATTATCATAATTAGATTCTAAAAACCTTAATAAATATTTTATATCTTTATCATAGCCATAATACTCTTTATCTATTTCTAATAACTTATTTACTGTTTCATACTCTTCTAATATTTTTTCTCTTAAATAATCAACCCACATACTATTTTTTTATAAAACTCCTTTTTTCATCTACGTATTCATATTTCTTTTGATGCCGGTTTACTGTATCAAAAAAAAAGAATTTTGTCAAATTCTTTATTTTTTATCTCTTTTATATTTAATTAAATTATTTTTACTATTATTTGATATATTCATTTTAATTAAATCAATGTCATCTTCATCAGTAAACTCTATTATCTCTCCATCTACTTTTACATCTACTACTAAAAAAGGTAATAAATCTTTTATTGTTTTATCAAAATTTGGATCTATATAATTTTTCTTTTTCATAATTACCTCCAATTGGTAATTAGTATTATATAATAATTAAATATTTATGTAAAGAATTTTTTGCTTAAAATAATGTTATTATCTTAGGTAAAAAAATATATAACCCAACACATAATGCAGTAAATGCTGATGTAACTACTGATGCTGCTGCGACATCTTTTGCTACCATGGCAAGTGGATTAAACTTACTAGTATATAAATCAACAACAAGTTCTATTGCAGAATTAATTAACTCCGATGTTATTACAAGTGCTACCATCATATATACTAAAAGCCATTCATATAACTTTAGATGAAATATAATTCCAAAAATAGTTACTAATATGGTTGCAATTATATGAATTAAAAGGTTTTGTTCTCTATTAAAAAACTTTTTTATTTTATCCATACACATCTACCTAAACATAGCCATTATTTTAGGTACAAAAACAACAAGCCACATTCCAGTAGCCATCATATCAGCAATAAAACAAGCAGCTGATGCTGTATCTTTAGCAACTTTAGCTAATGGATGAAACTCATCAGTTACCATGTCGACTACTGCTTCAATTGAAGTGTTAAAAAGTTCAGTAACTAAAATAAGTGCTCCCATTACAAGTGTTATAACCCATTGTATTGGTGTTATATGAAATCCAAATCCACATGCAATTATAATTGCCATAACAATGACATGTAATAATAAACTTTGTTCATGTAAATAAGCGTATTTTAATCCATCAAATGAATATTTAAAACTCATTAATACTCTTTTTAAACCTATTTTCTTAAAGCCTTGTTCTTCTACGTATTTTCCTCTAGATATTTCTACTTTAACTTTCTTTTTTGATGCCATAACTATTTAATAACTCCTTTTGCAATTTAAACATTTTTTCTTCTTCTTCTTTTACCATATGATCATATCCTAATAAGTGTAAAATACCATGAACTGCTAAAAAGCAAAGTTCTCTTTTTTCACTATGACCATACTCTTTTGCTTGACTTATTACTTTATCATAAGATATGTATATATCCCCTAATACTCTTAAATCTGGAATATCTACATCCTTATTATCTTCTAAGGCAAATGTAATAACGTCAGTTGGCCTATCAACACCTCTATAGTCTTTATTTATTTTATGAATTTCTTCATTGTCTATTATTATAACATTAAATAATACATTTTTCAATTTCAAGCTTTTTAAGCAAAAATCTATAAAACTTTTTAAAGTATCCATATCTTTTATATCATCTTTATAATTATTTATAACTTCTACATAATTCATCCAATTAATCCTCCAACACTAAATTTATATATCATGTATAATACTAAAAATACTATAATTATTGAAAATAAATCTAGGAATAAATCTTTTTTTACAAAACTAGGTAACTTATATGAAAACTTAATAAATATATGATAAATTAAATAGCCTAAGGCAGAACCTACCGTGTTTAATATAATATCATCTATATCTGCTGTTCTACCTATTGCACTTTGTGCAAACTCTATAGCACTTGATACAAGTAATCCCAAAAACATGCTTGGAAATACCGTTTTATTCTTTATAATATAAGTTGTAAATATTCCAAAAGGAATAAATAATAATATATTACCTAAGACATTTCTAATAAATAGCCTAGATGTAATATTATACCTAAAAATCTCTTTAAATGGAACAAAATTATTTGTACCATAATTATTATCTTGAAAAGTTACCGTATAATATAATAACAATATATATACTATAAAACATAGCATCAAAAGTTCTTTATGAAATACAAAACTTTTTTTATTTATTACAAGATATAGAATTCTAACAGAGATTAATATTATGGTAAAAATAAATATCATTGGCCATATATCAGATAAAGCTTTTAAAAACATACTAAAAAACATACTGTTACCTCTTTATTCTGACTTTTCTTTTATATCTTCTGTATCTTTATAAGATGTTATATTTTCATATACTCTAAAAAAAACATCTACTTCTATTGTACTACTATTACTATGAAAATTCAAAGCTTTTTTATCTATAATATACTCATCTTTATCAAGCGTATTATTAATTTTTTTAGTTGCTAGAAAAAGAGCCTTAGAAATAGCCTTACTATTATTTAATTTCTGTTTAATAGTTTTTGTTTTTCTTGATTTTGAAATATACAAACTAATCGGCAGCAAATCTTCTTTATATAAATAACTTTTATCATTTATTTCACTATAATCTTTAAGAAGTTTATTTTTCTTACTAAAAAATTTCAAAATAACATTACTCTTTACATTTGATAAATAAACTGTTTCTTTATAATATAGTGGATAGCTAACCTTTACTTTGTACCATACTTCTCCATATATTTTACCATTTGCAACTACACTTTTCTTTACTTCCTCATCTTTTAATATATCCCCAGATATTACTGTTTCGCCTTTTTCTACATAGTCATTTTTCTTTTTTAATATCATTCCATCTTCCGCTACTATCTTTTTTAAAATAGCACTTTTTTTAGCAACTATGTGTCTTGGATGTAACTCTTTTTGGGTTTTATTAATTCTTCTTTCAGTTACTTTCACTATTATTTTGCTACCCTTAACTTCTATTTCTAACCACTCTATTTTGTCTTTATTCTCTTTTAATATTCTCTTTTTAACAAGTAATCTTTTTTTATATGAAGGAGTTTTGTAAAGTTCTTTTATATTATTATTTTTAAGTTCATTTTTTATTAATTGTCTAACATCTTTATCATTATGTATAATATCTATTTTAAAAGTTATATTACTAAGTATAATTATCATTAATAAACCAATTATACTACTTAAAAAATAATCTTTATATTTTAGAAATAAGTATTTAATTTTTTTGAATCCATAATATTTAATTACCGTTATTTTATATATACTATTTTTGCTTATTAAAGATACATAATCATCATAAGTTATTCTTAGCCTTAGCTTATTTTTATTTATTAAACTATATTTATCATATTTTATATTATTATTAATAATTCTTCTTATGAATAAGAGTACATTTTTCCCTTCTACTTCAACATACACAAATTCATTCATAAAAATCTCCTAAGTTAATACTAAGTATGTTACCTTTTATTATTAAATACTCATTATATAAAGACTCTATTCTAAGTTTTTTACCTTTTATAATAAGTTTTTTATTATTTTTAAGTATTATTATAACATCATCTTTAAATTCTTTTATTTCATCATAATAATATATAGTAAGCTTATCATTTTTAAATGATATTTCAAATATATTAGCATCTACTATGTCATTAATATATCTATTTATCATGAGGTATCACCAATTAATTATATGAAAAAAAACACTTACTATTAATAGTAAGTGTTAAAGAAAGAAAAACTAGGCTGCGTTTCTTTCACGTTTAGCTGCTTTTCTTGCATTATTCTTAGCCTCTGCACGTTTTTGAGCTCTTTCTACCCCAGGTTTAATATATACCCTTTTTCTTTTTACTTCTCCAGGGAGACCACTCTTAGCTACTTTATTCTTGAATTTCTTAATAGCTAAATCAACCTTTCCGTCCTTAACTTGAACAGTTATCATTTTTCTTCCCCCCTCTCTGCCTTCAACTACTTGATATTATAACACCGGATTTTATAGTTTTCAATGTTTTTTTACAAAAAATGACAAGTTTATTAAAAAACTTGTCTATTTTACCTTATTTTATAGGACATTTACCATTAGGTGACGTTGCTCTCCTAATTGATGAACCAAGATATCTACCTATGTCCATAAACGATGTAATACCTCTTACAATTGCGTTTAAAAGCGTAGCACTAAATGTTATTCCTCCCTTAATATTTTTTAATTCTTTATTACTTAATTTCATGTTATCCTCCTATCTACACTTAAATGGACGAAAATATCCATCTAAAGCTGAAATTAAAAATGTTATTCCTGCACATATACCAGCTATAAGCCAGCCTGATGCACCTGCTTTTATTCTTTTTAATTCATTATTATTTAATTTTATCAATCTTACACATCCTTTCTTAAATATCCATCTTCTAGTATGTATTTCTTATTAAACAAATCTAAGTTAGAATTTCTATGAGTTATCAAAACTATACTTATGTCTTTATAATTATTCTTTATGTTTTTTAAAATTATTCTTTCTTCTTTTCCATCTAAATTACTTGTTGTTTCATCAAATATAATTATTTTTTTATTACTAGCTAAACTCTGTGCAATAATTATTTTTTGCACTGCTCCTGCTGATAAATTTGAATTATTACTATCAATTAAATATTTGTAATCAAGGTTATTATCAATTATTAATTTATCAACTAAACTTGTTTTAATAGGAATATTATTAATTTTATTTCCCATAAAAATATTATTATATATAGTATCATTCATTAATCTTTGCTTTTGATCAACATATAATATATCTTTTTTTAAAGTACCTTCTTTAATATCATTAATACATTTATTATTAACATAAATTTGATTAGTATAATACTCTTTATTTAGTAACTTAAACAAAGTTGATTTACCAGTTCCAGTTTTTCCTGTAACATGTATAAAATCCCCTTTTTTTATAGATAAAGATATGTTTTTTAATAATAACTTATTATTATTTTTAAAATATAAATTCTTATATTCTACACTACTTAAATTTAATTTTTCCTTACTTAAAGATATACTTTTTTCTTTATAAATCATATTAATTCTTTTAATAGCGTTCTTAAAGTCACTAAATAAACTAAATACACTATATATACTATTTATCGCCCCTAACATTAAGCTATCTAACATAACAACAAATAATATTTTAGATGTTTCAAAAGAAGATTTAACTCCTACGAAAATTATAAATACGTCAAATATTATTTCAAGCACGTTATTAATAAACTCTCTTTTAATATATTTAGTAGATAGATTATTATAATCTTCTATAAGCAAATTATATTTATGTATACTTTTATTTATAAAATATTTTTCTTTCATATGATTTTTAATTGTAAATATATTATTAAAATAATTAATTAAACTAGCGTTAAAATTTTCACTTTTAGCTTGTAAATCATAAGTTTTATAATCATACTTTTTGTAAAATGAATAATTAAATATAAAATAAATTAAGATAAATAAAATTGTTACAATTAAAAAATATATGCTATAACATGAAAGAAAAACTATACAAATAAAAATTAAAATAATGCTTGAAAATAAAACTTCAACTAGTTTTGAAATCATATCTTTTACGTAAGATAAATCATTTAATTTTGAAATCAACTCACCATCACTATGGATTTTATAAAAATTTAACGGAAGGCTAAAAAACTTATTTATCGCTGGTTTTGTTAATATTTTATCTACTACTATTTTAAATTTTAAACTTAAAGAATTTTTTAAAAGATAAATTATTTCTTTTATAATACCAATTAAAATTATCATCAAAAGTATTAGAATTAATTTTCTTATGTTTAATTTTTTGTTTAACAGATTAATGGATAAGGAAAGAGTGTATGAATAAAAAATGCAAATTAATGACCAAATAAATGTTAAAAATGAAATTTTAATAATTATTTTTTTATACTTTAAAACATTTTTAATTGGTAAAGACTCTCTTGGATTAAATGTTATAGCAACAGTAGTATATCTTTTTTTAAATTCTTCTAACAAGACTTCATAACATCCAAGAAAAGGGTCTAACACTACTAATTTATCTTTAATTTTCTTTTCAATAACAACAAAGTGTTGCATATTATTATCATTAATTATATGTGCTATAACGGGTGATTTTATATTATCTAAGTCAAAATTTTTATACCCTTTAGCTTCTATGCCATACTCATTTGACACCTTTATAATATCAAAAGCACTAACACCCTCCTTTGATAATTTAAACTTCTCCTTTATTTCTTTGTAGCTAACGTTAATATCATAATAATTTAAAATCATATTTAAGCACGCAATACCACATTCATTTAATGACATTTGTTTAACAAACCAACTTTTTTTCATCTTTAACCCTCCTCACTAATATTTTTATCTATATAACTTAATATCCTTCGATTTTTTGATTTTTTTTTAAAATATGATATTATATAGCCAAAGGAAGTTTATATGAAAAAAGAAGATATTAAAAAAAGTGAAATATTATACAACCCAGTTTCTACTGGTTTTAAGGAAAAAAACTTAAATTTAATAGCTAAAAAAATAAGAGAAAAAGGGATAATACCTAATTTTGAAAAAAGTATGTACGAAGGCCATTTAATAGAGTTAGTAAAGGAAAAAGATGATTATAACACACTTATTTTAACTCTAGGTGGTGATGGAACAGTAAGTGAAGCATATAAAGCATACAATAAAATAAATCAAAAAGGATTATATGCACATGTACCAACTGGTACAACAAACGATATGGCAAAAAACTTTTCAGTCAAATACAAAGACGCAGATAAAATAACAGAAGATATTTTAAATGGAGAAATTTCATTATTTGACTCATATAAAATGAATGATGAAATTGTTTCTTATACATCAGTTTTTGGTTACTTAGCTCATGTACCTTATGTTACTAAAAAAGAAATGAAAAAGTACCTAGGACATAAAGGATATATATTAAGTGCATTTCCATATATAATTAAAAAACCAGAAAAATACTTAGTTGAATATGAAACAGACAACATAAAAGGTACAACTAATTGCATATTAGGTGCAGTAACTAACTCTAAGGGATTTGCTGGCATCGATTTATATAATGATATTAAATTAAATGACGAAAAAATAGAACTATTATTAATAAAAGAATTAAATGCTAATTTAATAATGGATTTAACAAAAGATTATTTAAGAAATGACATAGATCTAAAAAAATATAAAGATTATTTGATAATGGATTCATCTAAAAACATAAGGTTAACTTTTAAAGAAAGATATCCAAAGTTTAATTTTGATAATGATGGTGAAAAATCTAATCAAATTCTTACATATGGTCTTGATACAGTAAACTATAGTCCTGCTAAACAAATAAAAGTACTAAAAAGAAAAGAATAAGGTATAAATAATAAACCTTATTCTTTTTTATTAAAAAAAGACTTAAATAATTTAAGTCTTTTATATTTCAAGTGGCGTCCTGCAAAGGATTCGAACCTTTGACCCACGGCTTAGAAGGCCGTTGCTCTATCCAGCTGAGCTAGCAGGACAACATCTTATTTAAACAGAAACAAATGATATTAAAAAATCATAAGTGTAATAAAAAGATAAGGACTGTTCAAATAAGAACATATTAAATATATCACATAAATGAGAATTATTCAATATTTTTTAACACACTTTTTGTAATTTCTTCATTATTGACATTAAAAATAACTTCATTAACATTATAATTTTCTTTAACTGACAAAGAAATTGTATAAACAACCACTTCTAAAATTCTTTTGCTTATTAAATCATCAAAAATATATTTATTAAAATTAAGTATAAAATTATTATCTTCAATTTTGTAACTAGTTAATTTAGTATTATAATTTAACATACTAATTAAATTCGTACCATATGTATTTGAAGATGATAATTCATCAATAATTACCTCTATTTTCTCCCTTTTATCATTTTTTATTTTAGTTACTGGAATGTAATAATAAGAATTATTATTTTTACCAATATAATAAATTGTTGTTTTAGAAACGTCTTTATAAGAAGTTGAACTGTTATCTTTATTTACCCCATCTTTCCTTGTAAATGGCTGACTTAAATTAATAGAAGACTTTATAAGTTTATTTAACTTTTTACCTTCTATATTAATAAAAAGCTTATTTATATTATCTATACTTGTTAAATTATAAGTTAATAACTCAACAGCTTTTTGTTCAAACTCTTTTGGAATATCATAAAAGTCCTTTGATAAATCTATCGTAACTGAATCTTCTTGAATAACAAGTGAATTAATACTAACATTACTAGGAAGTATACCTTTAAATCCATTTGGAATTAAACTTTCATACTTTCCATCTATTATCAATAACTCTACTAAACTTTTAGCATATTCCTCTTTGTTTTTCATACTTAAATTTATACCAACTCTTGATATATAATTATTTTTATCTAATAGATAAACAATACTTTCTTTTTCTTTCATAACCTTTTTATAATTTGATACTTTTTCTAATGAATATTCTTTGCTAACAGGAAAAAGAAATAATAAACCAAGTATTATTAACATACCAGTTGTTCTAAAAATTTTATTATAAGCGACTTTCCTAAGCATAAATACCCCTTTCATTTAATAATATGAAAAAAATCGCATTATATGCGATTTTATAAGGAAATTTCATTTAATTTTAATAATTCTATAACAGCACTAGTTCTTGCTTTAACTCCCAATTTTTGCATAACATTAGATATATGATTTCTAACAGTCTTCTCACTTATATTAAGCATAGTAGCAATTTCTTTTGTTGTTTTATTATTAACTAAATAGTCAAATATTTCTTTTTCTCTTTTAGTTAGTACTCGTTTTTCCATCATTTCACCACTTTCTTATAATAAGAGGTATTTTAACATTTTCCTATATTATAATATGTGAAATAATATTTTATGAAACTACTTTTTAAACTTTACAGATACATATACCTTTTCAGTATACTCTTCTTGGATTAATCTCATAACTTCATTAGCTAGAGAATAATCATGTTCATCCTTTTTAATAACAACATTTATATTATCATTTTCTATTTTAATAAAACTATCTAACCTCATCTTCTTCTTTATCTTCTTCTTTAAAGATTCTTCTTTAGCTTTTATTTCATCTATTTGTTTTAATCCCTCATAAGCATTATTTTTCTCTTCTGTCGTAGAACTATTATTAGTTAAAACCTCATTATACTCAGCAGCTAAAGCACTTCTTTCCTCATCCTTTTCTACTTGAAGTGCAGTTATATAATCAGATGATTTACTGTTTACCTTTGTATTAGCTTTTATAGTTGTAGTTTTCTTATTAGTAGTATTTGCACTAGCTAAAATTTCATTAGGCATAGTTATATAATAAACACTTAGCATTAATATTAAACTAAATAATGTTAAAAACCACACTTTTTGTTTATTCATCATAATATCCTCCAGTCTTTCTAATTAATATTATGATAAAGTTAAAAAATAATTACAAAAAAAAGAGCCGTTAAGCTCTATTTATCATTTTCTAAAACAGCATTTGCAAATGGCATAATACTATCTATCTTAGATTTTAATTCTTTTTCCTTTTCTTTTAACTCAGCTTCTTTATCATCTAAAGACTTTTCAAACTCATCTAATTCTACTTTCTTCTTATCTGCACTATCAATTAAATCATTAACGAATGCTTCATCTTCAGATACAGCTTCCTCTTCTTCTTTACACTTTGTTTCTCTTGAATCAATTTCTTTTAATCTACTAGATAATCTTCTAATCATTTCTTCTACTATTTGTTTTTCATCAAAAGTAACGTCATCTTTAACATCGTTTTCTATAGAAATAGGTTTAACGCTATCATAAGTTTGAGTTTCTTCTTTCTTTTCTTCTTTTAATGTAGGAATATCTGCTACAACTGGAGATTTAGCTATCTTTAATATTTCTTCTACATCATAAGATTTCTTAGCTGATACAGCTTCTTCCTTCTTTTCTTTTGCTTCCTCTTTTTTCTTGATGCTAGGTAGTACTGGAGGTACAAACTCAGCTAGCTTTGGAAGTGTATCTTCATTTATAATAATAAGTGGTTTTTGAACGTTTTGAATAGTTTCTTCTACCTTCTTAATTTCATCAATAGCTGGAGCTTTAACCTCTTTTTCTATATTACTATCTGAAACTTGATTGAATGGTGCTATATTAGGAATAAATGGTTTATACTCTTCTTTTTCCTTTACTTCTTCCTTTCTATCATCATAATCAATAGTTTGGTTAAGAGATGAAGATACACCATCTACAAAGTTATTTAAATATAAATTACTAATCTTATTTAAACTTGATTTAATAACTCCATATAAATCATTTTTATATGAATTAGCAAGTTCTTCTTTCTTTGTATTTTCTACATTATTACCAGCAACTGTATTTATAAATTCAGTTATACTAGATTCTACATCACTATTTGTTCCATCTTCTTTTATGTAAGGCACTCTCTTAATCTTAACAATCTCTAAGTACTTTTCATTTAATAAAGTATTTAAACTATCGATAAAGTCTCTTTTTTCTTCTAAAGACTTAATATCACTATTTTCAATTTTATCATTAATCTTTTCAACAAATTGTTCATTAACAGTTTCAACGCTTCTTAAATCTCTTATAACATAAGATTCTAAGCTCTTAATTATAGGATTAACTAAAGTGTTTTTAGAAAGTTCTACTGCATTAGTAAAATCTATAACATAATTTGATGCAGTAACTATATTACCTACAAAAGTAGTAGATTTCTCTTCTATAGAAGTATTTAGTTTTTTTAATTCTTTTCTATAATCATTATTATTTTCACTAATTTTATCTAATACACTACTTAATATTTTACTCAGTATTATCCCCTCCGTTATTGCTAGAAGAATTAATATTACTTAATCCTTTAATTAATGGTTTTATATTTAAGAATATAACCTCAGTTTCAGAAAGTTTAGAATTTAATTCAACCTCTTTTTGGCTTAATTCATACTTTCTTTGGGATAACTCATTTTCTCTATTTATATTAGCCTCTATGTTTTTATTTGTCTTTTCTAAGGCTGTATCAACTTCTTCTTTTCTCTTATTTATTTTTTCTTCTCTTCTTGTTAATTTTTCTTCTTTTGTATTAAGACTTAATATAACTTTATTAAATAAAGTCATATCATCATAAACATCAAATTTATTTTTTTCTACTTCGTGAGTTTCTACACTTTCATTTGCTAAAACATCTATATTATTTTCCATGTTATCTACTCCCTCTTCATCCTCTTTAATTTCTTCTTCGTTAACCACTTTTTGTATCTCTTCTTTTAATATTTTTAAATACTCATAATCTGAGTCATTTATTAACTTCTTTAGTTTTTCTTCTAACTCTTTTCTTGAATTAACAATTAATTTTTCTGAATTTTCAACCAAAATATTATTTTCTATTATCTTTGGTTTTATATTCATATCAAAGTATATTTTAACGTTAGCATATATATCATCTAACTTTAAATCCTCTGTCATGTTTAATTGATTAGAGTTTTTATTACTTTTTAACTCTTTAATATAATTTTTATCAATATCATCTAAAGTTATTTTTTTATTAACATAATCTTCAATAAACAAGTCATTAGTAACTTGAAGTGCTAAAGAATCAATGAATAATTTTCTCTTGACCTTCTTTGTTATCAAATTACTTATTTTTAAATTTATATCATTTCTTATCTTCTCTTCAGAATATTCACTAATATTACCAATTATACTAATTAAATCCTCTGCAAAGTGATAAATTGACTCATCTACTATTTTTTTTAGATCAGTTGATATAACACTATCATTTAAACCGTTGCATTTAAATAAAACAGCGTTTTTAATTCTTTCAATTGTTCCTAACACTTAAAGCCTCCTATCACAACTTCTTCTCCCCTTTAGTATATTAACATACTCTATACTAGAAACATTTTAACATAAAAAAAGATAAATTTAAACACTTAATTTATCTTTTTTGATAGTTTTTTCATTTCTTTTTAAAAATGTGTTTAGTATAAACGTTAGACAAATACTTATCAAAGATATTATAAGACCTAATCTCATACCCTTAGGATAATAAACTAGTCTAATATCATGATCACCACTACTTGAATCAAATGCTAAGAATGAGTCAGCTACACTAAAAGTATTAACTTTTTTATTATCTATATAAGCACTCCAACCTTCATCATATGCTATTGTTGTAAAAACAAAGTTATCCTTAGGTACATTAATAGTACCTTTAATATCTGTTTCACTATAAGATGTAACTTTTAACTCATGACTATTAATGTAATTATAAAAGTTATTAAATACATCATGATTAAGATTATAAGCATAAAACTTAAGGTTACCAGAATTAGAACTTTTTAGATTAACTCTTACGTTTACATAATCTTGATCAAATACTCCGACATCTACTATGTAAAACTCATCTGATGTAATATTATAATTAACACCTTCTACAGCAAATGATGATACTTCACTACCACCTACATATAAATAAATATTATCTTTATTTTTATTATCTAACGTTAGTGTAAATGAATTATCTAACGTATCTTTTAAAGAATAATAAAACTCACCATTAGAATCAGTACTAAAGGATTCATCATCTACTACTATGTTACTAGTTTCTTTAATATTTATGCCAGTAAATACCTCATCATCAGTATCTGTTAAAAGTTTAACAAAGTTGCTCTGATTATAAAATGGCATATATTCTGTTGAACTAAAATATTTTAAACCTATACTAGAAGAATATGCTAATGAAGTTGAGTAATTATACCTATTTAAAGTTGCTATATCATTAGACATTACATTATTATATAACTTATTATTTATAGAAGAACCCATGATGTATTTTATATTAAACATACTATTATAAACTGGCGAATTATAATGATTATAATAGAAACTATTAATTGTGTTGCCACCTAATCCTAAGTTTCTTTGCAACATAGATACTTTTTCATATGCCATAGATGAAAATGTTGAAATACCATAATAATCATACCAAGCTCCATCATTTAGGGTAACATATGATGTTTTTTCCATTCTATATAAATCATTGTCTATTTTCTTCGCATATTTTATTAAACTTTGGTAGCTACTATAATCACTCATAAATGTTGGTATATTGTGATCTATGTTCCAGTTATCATTTATACCAAATATTACTTCAGCTGAACATAATATTATAAATAAACTAGAAGTAACATATATTGGTACCTTTTTATATCTATAAAGTAAGAATAATACATAATATACTAACAATACTACCATACAGAAAAGTGCTGTATCTGTGTTAAAATTTGCAAAGTTTACTTTTTCTGCTATTAAGATTATAAATAAAATAATTGCAAATGAAATGGATATTTTAATTATTCCTACACTATCTGATTTAATTAAACTATAATATCCTATTACTATAAGACAAAAAACGTATAAAAATGAATATCTATATGGTAAATCATTTGGAACATGAAATGCATGCCATATAAAATCTACACAGTTTATATTAAAACTAAAGAAGAAAAATAATAGACATAATCCAGATAATATTTTTACTCTTAAGTTAATTTTTTTATTTAAAAATAATAATATTAATCCAACTAATGTAATAAGTCCTGAATATATGTTAGGAAGCGGTAATACATCACTTGCAAAAACCGTTCTTTTAACACCCGTTACATGGTTAAATATATAATCAAATACGTTAAAATTAAATGCAAATGAAGAAAAACTATCACCTGTTGCAGATATACTAGATAAGGATTTAAAAAGTGGAATAAGTGCAAATGAAACTATGCCTCCTGCTAAAATAGAAGATATACCAAAAAGAAGAGTTTTTTTAAGTATTACTTTTACTTTTAAGTTTTTTCTTATGAACATATAGCTAATATAAAATAAAACAGAAAAAATACATATCATATAACCAATAAAATAGTTTGCAAAAAGCATAATTGCAAGCGATACAATATATAATATTGGTTTATTACTATCAACTAATTTTACTATTCCATACATTATTATAGGTAAAAACACCATTCCATCAAGCCACATTATATTCCAGTAATATGCACAAAAATATCCTGATAATGAATATAAAATACTAAATACAGGTAATAAAAATGAATCTTTTTTAAATACCTTTTTTAAGAATATAGACATGTTTGTTGCTGCAAAAACAACTTTTAGTCCTATGATTACTGAATATCCCATTATAATATTTTCTTTTTTAAATAATAAAAGAAGTATGTTAAATGGACTAGATAAATAATTTAAAAAGTTTTTATAAAAAGGTATACCTCCACCTGTGTTAAATGAAAATAGTAAGTTTTCGCCTTGTTTTACCCTATCATATAGCTCATTTAATAAAGGACCATACTGATGAAAGAAGTCAACATCTAGCATTGAGTTTTCACCAAAAGGTGCTATTTATTGTAATATATATATAAAACTAACAGTAATAAGAGAAATAAAAAAAGTAATTAATATCCATTTTTCCTTATTAGCAAATTCTTTTAGTTTACTTAAAAAAACACTAAATTTATTTTTCTTATTATTCTTCTTCATATTATCACCATAAAAATAATAACATAAAAAAACAAGCAAGACAATTATCTTACTCATTAATTATTATTTATTTTAAATTTTTTATTTACCTTCATATTATTTATTTTATATGAATAATTTACGTATTTTACTTCACCAAGTGGTAAGTTTTTATAAGCATATAAATAGCTATCTTTTTCTGTTAAGTTAGCGTCATCAAGCTTAGCATTTAATACTTTTTTATCGCATATCATTACCACCTTAACCGTTTTTTCATCTAATTTATATGAATTAATATTACATAAGTTTGTTTTAAGTACACTGCCTTGCGTTTTACCTATAAAACCATTTTTAAAAATAGTTTTAAAGCCCATTAACAAAAGCATTGCTATAATTAGAAAACATAGAACTGAAATTATAATAGATTCTTTTTTTAAAATACTATCAGCAAGTTTTGGTCTTCCTACTTTATTTTTCATCACTTTCAAACTCCTATTCTATATATATTTATAATAACATTATATTAACCACTAAATCAATTAATATATATTAAAGTGTAAAGTTATTTATTAAAAATAATAATATATAAATAAAAAGAGGAATAAATTCCTCTTAGTTACATTTGTAGTCTGAATCTTTTACTTGGTAGCAAAACTTTCTATTTATATTTTTTTCTACCTTTACTTTTATACTATTATCTTCTTTTTCAATTTCTTTATAATCATTTTCATTAATTTTATATTTTAGTTTAACTACATTAGGTCCACAATCAATTTTATCGTTTTTTATTATACAAGAATTAACATGATCATTATACACTGTACCAACAGTTTTTTTAACATCAAAGTTAAATGTTAATATTTTAAAACCACAGTAAAATGTAACCATCATTAATAAAATTACTACACTAGCAACTATTATAGATTCTTTTTTTAATTTTTTATCAGCAAGTTTTGGTCTTCCTACTTTGTTTTTTTCTATTTTACTCATTTGTACTCTCACCTTTTTCTATTATACTGCTCTTAGTTAATGTCCTAACATCATTTGTAGAATCAATTTTATAATTTACCTTGAAATAAATTACCCTTGTAACATTACTTTCTTCAAATATAACAGTATCTGCAAGACTGCTCTTATCAATTCCAATATAACTTCCACCACCTATTTTGTAAGCTATATCAGTTACTGTCGCATTAGTGCAAGTTATATCATACTTAGCACTACTTGAATCAACCTTGTTAATATTTAAGTAGCAACTTCCATCTTTCTTAGTCTCTTTCTTTTCTTTTTCTTCCTTTATTGTTTTAGTACTATATTTTGAAATACTACTATTATTTGCATTATAAACTACTTTAAATGTTATTTTTTCTTTTTTCTCCTCATTTGATAAAGGAACATTATCAGACATCTTTCTAGTTAATAGTTTAGAATAATCTCCATTACCTACCTTGTAATAAATAGCTTTTATATTTGCATTTGAACAATCTATTGAATAATCAATACCATTATTTGCTTTAGAAAGACTAGAAAATGTACAAGTACCATCTGCGTTTTTGATTACAGATATGTTAAATGTTGTTTTTTTATCTGTACCATCTTGAGAAGTTGCAGTTATAACAGCATTTCCTACTCTAATACCAGTAACTTTTCCATCTTTATCAACAACAGCTACTTCATTATTGCTAGACTCATAAGTAATTTCTTTATTAGTAGCATTAGAAGGAGATACTGTTAAGTAAATCTTTCTTGACGTATTTTCTTTTAATGTTATGTTTTTAAAAACTGGTTTTAAAGATTCAACTTTAATTATTTTTGACGATGTATCACTAGCTCCTAAAGCACTACCTTTTAAATTTAATGACTTAAATCCGAATAAAGTTCCATACCCAAATACTAGTAAAATTGCAACTGCTATAAAAGAAAAACTAGCTACTATAAGTGATTTCTTCTTAGTTTTTTTATCAGCAAGTTTTGGTCTTCCTACCTTAGGTTTAAACTCGTCATCATCAAATCCTAAATACTCAATTGGATCTTTCATATAAACCAACTCCTATTATTATTTTATCTATTTAAATCTTATCATTAAAAATATTCCCAATCAACAAAAATATATACATAGTGTAAAGTGTTTCGACAATAAAAAAAGTAAACATAAACTGTTTACTTTACACTCTATTTTCCTAAAACACTTATTAGCATTGGACCTAGTATAATTAATATTATAAGAGGTATGAAAAACAAAACTGAAACTATACTTATTTTATTTGGTATTTTGTTAATTTCTGACTTAATATCATTAACTTGTTTTTCTTTTAGGAAATCTAATTGGTTATACATTGTATCTATTATACTATTTCCAAACATGTTAGATTGTTCTATGTTAAGTATAATATTTCTTATTGTAAGAGAAGGTATCCTTTGATTCATAAGAGATAAACTCTCTGCTAATGACTTACCAAAATTAACTTGTTTTAAGGTTTCCTTAAACTCATCTGATATTTCAGAATCTATGTATTGACAAGCCATTTTTATAGCGTTTTCTAAATTTCTACCAGATTCTAAAGCAAGTGTTAATACCTCAAAATAATAATACGCCTCACTATCTAACTTCTTTTCCCTTTTTTTAAGAGGTCTATCTAGTAAAAAATAGTTAAACAAGAAGTACCAAATAACTGTTATAATTGGAGATAATATAGCACTATAATCTACAAATAAGAATGTAAACACAAATACTATTAACGAAGTAAATAGCCTAGTATTCATAAAGCTTTCAACGGTCATTTTCTTAGATACACCAAACATATTTATTTTGTTACTTATTTTTTGTATTTCTTTTTTAGTATATATTTTATATATAAAATCTTTTTCCTTCATTAGTAGTACCTCACATTCATAATCTTAATAACAACAAATATATATATTGAATATAAAAGAAGTATAATAACTAATAAAATATTACCTACTGTTGTTGTGATAAGTGGCAAAAAATACTCTCTATTTAAAGCAGAAACTAAAACTATAAACATAATAGGAAGTACAAGCAAAAAGATACTTACTAATTTAGAAGATGATGTAAGAGATTTCATCTCTTGCTTTAACTTTCTTTTATCAAACAATACTTTTTCAATAGAAGAAAATACATTTATAATATTTCCACCTGTTTTATTTAATATACTAAGAGATGATGTAATATAATTAACCTCTTTTGACTCTACACGTTTACTAAATCTTTCAAATACTACATCTAAGGATAAGCCATAACTAATTTCTAAATGCATCTTCTTAAATTCTTGACTAATAGGTCCTTTTAATTCCTTTGATACTATCTCAATTGCTTGCATTGTACTATTACCAGATCTAAATGCGTTATTCATAATAATTATTGCGTTTAAAAGATCTTGCTCTATTTGTTTTTTCTTTGTAATATCATATATTATAAAATAAATATCTATTACGAAAAATCCTATAAAACCAAAGAATATCATTTGGAAAATACTAAACATATGAGGAATTATAGTATTAGTTATAATAGTTAAAAATATAAATAAGAAGGCTATTAAAAATTTATTTGATATATAATCCATTGCACAGATATCTTTTTCATTATCATATGTAATATACCTATTATATTTTAAACTATACTTACTAAATACCGTACTTTTCTTTAATAACTTAGTAATATGATTTCTAAATAATAAATAAATATCTGAAACAACTTCAAAAAATGGTTTATCGTTATTTTTTAAAGAATCTATACTATACTTTGCAATTCTTTTTTCTTTTAATGAGCTTACATAATATAATAATAAGTAAAATATTATAATAGTTAATATTATAAATAACGCATAAAACGTAAAATTATTAACAAATGATCCTAAAAAAGAATTCAATGTTTTTACTATACCCATTTATTTCACCTTCTTACTTTTTAAAATTAAATATATCTTCTAAATCATTTATACCCTTACTAACTATTTTCTTATAAACATTAGGAACTCTCTTTTTAAGATCAAAAGCTCCGTCTACCTCTGCATTCTTAGTTAAACCATTTTGTTTAAACGTAAATATCTCTTTTAACTCAATTACATCATTTTTAAAACCATCTACTTCACAAATACTAGTTACTTTTCTTCTACCATCAGATAAACGGCTTACGTTAATAACTAAGTCTATAGCATTTTCAATATACTCTCTAATAGCTTTAATAGGAATTTCCATACCAGACATCAAAACCATTGTTTCAAGTCTATTTAATGCCTCTATTGGGCTATTAGCATGCATTGTAGTTAAAGAACCATCATGACCTGTATTCATAGCTTGAAGCATATCAAAAGCTTCTTTACCACGAACTTCTCCTACTATTATTCTATCTGGTCTCATACGAAGAGAATTAATAACTAAATCTCTTATGGTAACTTCTCCTGTACCATCATAATTTTGATTTCTAGTTTCCATTCCAACTACATGAGGTTGTCTTAATCTTAACTCTGCAGCATCTTCTATTGTTATAATACGTTCATGATCACCAATAAAAGATGATAACGCATTTAAAAGAGTTGTCTTACCAGCACCAGTACCACCACATATAATTATGTTTAGTTTAGCTCTTATTGCGGCATCTAAAAACCTTGCCATGTAAGGAGTCATAGCACCAGTTCTTAAAAAGTCATCAATAGATTCCATATCTCTTCTAAACTTTCTTATTGTAACAACAGGTCCCTTTAATGATAATGGTGGAATTACTGCATTTAAACGTGAACCATCTGGAAGCCTTGCATCTACCATTGGATTTGCAGTATCAATGGTTCTGCCAAGTGGCTGAACTATTTTTTGAACAGTTCTTATTATGTGTTCATCATTAATAAATGAAACAGAATCATCTTTACTTATTTGTCCATCTATTTCAACGTATATTTCATTTTTACCATTAACCATTATCTCAGTTATAACAGGATCCTCTAAAAGCTCAGTAATAGGTCCATAACCATTAATTTCATTATCAATTAAATTAAATATATGACTACGTTCTAAGTTAGTTAAATCATAACCTTTAAGTACTTTATCTATTTCATCATTAATATACTCATGAAGAAGTTTATTATCAGGAACTTTATCATCAATTAAATTAGATATAATGGTATTTCTTAAATTATCTAGTAACTTTTTATCCTTAAAAATATCATAATCCTTAACAGGTTTTAAAGTTGCTTTTT
>JALEND010000032.1 GCA_022768045.1 Mycoplasmatota bacterium
TATTCTTTTTAATCATTATAGGACAAGCTTCATCAGATATTCCTATACTTCCTCTAAAATCACCATATATGTCATAAGTTCCTCCAAAATATTTTTTTAACCAATAATACTCATCCTTAGTAACTTCTTGAAGACCAATAATATCTGGTGATGATTTAAATATTAACTCAGTATTGTTTAAAATGCCTTCCATATATACATTCCTACCACGTAAAATTTTATCAGCAGATTTATTTTTTACATTAAAAGTTGCAACCTTTAACATATTAACACCCCCAAAAAAAATCTGTATTAGTTCATTTATTATAACACAAAAAAAATAAAAAGCTACTTATGATAGCTTTCATTATTTATTATCTTAAATGATCGATATATTTGTTCTAATAATAATATTCTAAATAGTTGATGAGGAAAAGTAAGTTTAGAAAAAGATAAACTAAAATTAGATCTTTGTTTAACATCAGATGATATACCATTTGATGATCCTATTACAAAGACAATATTATTAGAAAGATTCTTGTCTATGAACTCAGATAACATAACTGAATCCATCTCTTTACCATTTATTTCTAATGTTACAACAAAATCATTATCCTTTATTTTAGATAATATGTTTTTACCTTCCTCTAATAATGTCTTTGTTACATCATAGTTATAGTCTGGTAATTCAATTATTTCTAATTTAGTATACTTAGATAATCTTTTTTCATACTCTTTTATAGACTGAACAAAAAACTTTTCTTTTATTTTTCCTACACATATTATTTTTATCATATTTCTATTATATCCGTCCTAATCTTTTGTTTAGCAACCATTATATTCTTAACGTTTTTATGATTTTCTTTTAACGTACTTTTTAATGTGTTTAATGCTAAATCATATGTATTATTATCATCACTTAAGTGAGCTAAAACTATTGTACTTGTTTTATCTCCAATAAATTCTAATAAATAATACGATGCATCATTATTAGATAAATGCCCTTTATCACCTAAAATTCTTTGTTTCAAGTGAAAAGGATATTTACCATTCATTAACATTTCAACATCATGGTTACTTTCCATTATATACATATTATGATTTCGTAGTTTTTCATAATATCTTTTATTAATATATCCCGTATCTGTTATATATACTAATGATTTATTATCTGACTTTACTATAAAACCAACAGACCCACTAACGTCATGCGATGTTTTTATAATATCAACTTCTATATCACCTATTTTTATATTATTTGTATCATATATCTCATAATTATCATAATTTATATATTCACAAAGAAGACTATAAATTATTTTATTAACATATAGTTTTGGATGATATTTTTTTAGAAAAACCTTAAGTCCTTGTATATGGTCCACGTGGGTGTGTGTTATTAATACTGCTTGTATTTCCTTTGGATCCACATTTATTTCATTTAACTTTTCTTCTATATAAACCTTAGTAACACCAAGATCTATTAATATCTTGGTATTACTACTTTGTATTAATGTACTATTACCCTTACTACCACTTGATAAAACACATACTTTCATTATTTAAATAATATCATTGGATCCGTACATGTACCTTTATAAGGAGCTCCACCTACCCAAAGTCCTAGATGTAAGTGTGTACCAGTTGAACGACCAGTACTTCCCATAGTTGCTATTTGTTGTCCTTTTTGAACAGTCTGTCCAGGTGATACTAACTTAGAATTTAAGTGAGCATACAATGTCCAATAACCATTACCATGATTTATTATTATATTGTTACCTAAGCTCCATGCAGAGTTACTACTTTCTACTGTTCCTGCTCCTACTGCATATATTGGAGAACCACTACCTGAACCTGCAATATCTATACCTTGGTGTAATCTACCCCAACGATAAGCAAATGGACTTGATATATAATAAGGTGATACTGTTGGCCATGCCCAATCTCCAGCTGTTGCAACAATACTATAATTGCCTGAAGTTTGTTTTGTACCAACCTTTACGACCTTGTTAACAGAAGGAGTAATAGTTTCAGTACTAACAATTACTATGTTAGCAGTAGCTCCATTATCATACTTTATCTTAGTAGTTAATCTATCAGTACCATTTTGACCCTCAGTTACTACTTTTTTCGTACCATAATCTAATGTATCATCATTTTCTTCTGTTGTTTTAAACTGGCTTTCTTGATCAAATACCTCATGTTTTTCAACTATTACATCAATTACTGGATTAATTAAACCAACTTTTACTTGTTGTCCTGGTGATAATAAGTTATTTGCACTTGTAAACTCTGGGTTTACTATTAAAAACTCTGAAGTAGCTAATTTATTAGCATAAGAAATAGATTCAATAGTATCTCCCTCTTGAACAGTATAATATTGATCATCTTTTAGCTCACCAAACATTAAATATTTAGTTAATACTTTTTCATCATTAAAAATATCTTCATCTGTTGAGATATAAGACTCTTTCATAGTTATATTTTGAGCTATATAAATATCTTCTATTAAACTACCAGTATCTTTTATCTCCTCTTGAGAATCATTCTTAAAATTATTATAATCTTTTTCTGAAACAAAAGCTTTTACAACTGATTTTATTGCTTTATCTAACATATCTTTATTAAGTACGTTTATTACTATTTTTTCTTTTTTGATTTTTTCATCAGTTTCATCATTATCAGAAGCCGCATTTTCATAAGGATTTATAGTAACCTTATATCCTTTTACAGTAAATGGCTTTTCCTTTTTTATAATATTATGAACTTGTTTTGCAGATAAAACCTTTTTTTCATAAGTTGTACACTTTTGAATATCAACTCCTGTAGGAATATATACCTTATTAACTTTATATTTTTCCTTTAATTCCTGTTGTTCACTATTAATATAATCCTCTAAATCTTTTTTATTTTTTATATTTCCAATTACTTTTCCATCTAAATAAACTTTATAAACATTCTTTGGAGAAAGTTCATATCTATCAGCAAAGTTTACCATTAACATAATAACAACAGCAAGTGCTATAGAAATTAAATAAATAAACCCCATTTTTAAATTCTTCATCATAATTATTCACCATTCTCCCTTTGAAAATTAACCATTGTACTTACATCCATTTTAAATAATAATTCAACAGTCGAAGTAGGACCACTTCTGTTTTTTCCAATTATTAATTCTACTATACTAGCATTATCATCTCTTCTTTTTGTTTTATCATAATAGTCATCTCTATATAAGAATGAAACTATATCGGCATCCTGCTCTATAGAACCTGATTCTCTTAAGTCACTCATTATAGGTCTTTTATCCTCACGAGCTTCAACAGCACGTGATAACTGTGCCAAGGCAATTACTGGAATACCTAATTCTAGAGCCATTGTTTTTAATCCTCTAGAAATTTCTGAAACCTCTTGTTGACGATTACCTGATGATCCTGGTGGACCTGATATTAACTGTAAGTAATCTATTACAACAAGACCTAACCCATTTTCAGAGTTAGCAAGTCTTCTACACTTACTTCTTATTTCTCCAATTGTAATACCTGGTGTATCATCTAAGAATAAGTTAACATTAGATAATTTACTTATTGCCTCACTAAGTCTTCTCCAATCATTATGCTCTAGTCTTCCTGTACGCATTTTATTACTATTTATTTGACCTAAAGACTGAAGAATTCTGTTAGCTAACTGCTCAGCACTCATTTCTAAGTTGAATACAGCAACTGATTTATTTTGATGCATAGCAGCATATGTTGCAACATTAAGACCAAATACAGTTTTACCCATGGCTGGACGAGCAGCAACTATAACTAACTGACTTGGTTGAAGACCTGATGTTAACTTATCAAATTCTATAAATCCTGTTGAAAGACCAGTTATATCAGATCCTAACTCAGATAACTTTTCTAGGTTTTCTTGCTCTTTATATACAACATCTCTTATAGACTTAAACTCTGTTGTCTTACGCATATTAGCAATTCTTAAAATCTTCATTTCAGCATCTGCTAATACATCATAAATAGAATTTTCTGAAGTATAAGCTTCACTTGCTATATCAGTTGCAGTTTCTATTATTTTTCTTCCAACTTGTTTTTCTCTTAAGATACCAATATAATACTCAACATTAGCAGCTGACGGAACAGAATCAATTATTTCAGATAAATACTCTATATTTCCAACTTGACTTAATATTTTTTTATCATTTAATCTATCTGTTACAATTGTTATATCAACAGGTACTTGTTCATTATTTAATTCTTGTAATACATTAAATATTTTAGCATTTTGGTCACTGTAAAAAGACTCTTCACTTAATTCATCACAAATTTTTTGAAGAGCTACCTTTGATAAAAAGGCAGAACCTAAAACAGCTTTTTCTGCATCTAAATTACTTGGTGTTTTTCTATCTGCCATTTTCATCAGCTCCTTACTACTTATTTTATTAATTCTACTCTTACACTTGCTACTACTTTTTTATGTAAGTTTAATTTAACATCATGAAACCCTAAAGTATTTATAGGTGTATCTATCACTATTTTTTTCTTATCAATCTTATATCCTAAATTTTCTAGTTCTTGCATTATTTGTTTAGAAGATATATTTCCAAACACTTGATCTTGATTACCAGTTTTTACTTTAAATTTTATTATTTTATTACTTAATTCATTTTTTATCTTATTACATTTTTCTATTTCTAAACGTTCTTCTTCAGCTGCTTTTTTATTATTTATATCTAGTATTTCTTTACTTCTTTGTGTATATGCTACCGCATATTTATTTTTTATTAGAAAGTTTTGTGCATATCCGTCACTTACTTCCTTTATTTCACCAGCTTTTCCTTGCTTTTTTACATCTTTTATAAATATTACTTTCAAAGTATTCACCTTCTTTATAAATATTCACATGATTAATTATAACATATTTTTTTATATAATAAAAGAAAGCATTTTAAAATGCTTTCTTAATTATTTACTAAATGGTAATAAAGCTATCATTCTAGCTCTTTTAATTTGCATTGCAATATTTCTTTGATGCTTAGCACAAGCTCCTGTAACTCTTCTAGGTAATATTTTACCTTTTTCATTTATATATTTTCTTAAAATTTCAGGATTTTTATAATTTATACTTCTACCAGCACATAATTGACAAATTTTCTTTTTCTTTCTATAAAATTCTGCCATTTGTTATCCTCCTTATCTTACTTAAAATGCTATATCATCGTCACTAATTTCTATACTACTTCCAAAGTCCGCAAAAACATCGTCTGAAACATTAGTTTCTTTAGGTGCTTCTGTTTGGAAATCAGCTGGTGATACTTCTGACGTTACATCATTTTGACCTTCTGGTCTTGAGTTTTTAGAATCTAAAAATTGTACTCTATCAGCTACTATATCAGTAGTGTATACTCTTTTTCCATCCTTATCATCATAACTACCAGTTTGAATTCTTCCATCAACTGCTACTAAAGAACCCTTAGTTATGAATTTCTTAATATTCTCTGCTTGTTTATTATATGCAACTACTCTAATAAAATCAGTTTCTCTTTGACCATCTTTATTAGTGTATTGTCTATCAATTGCTATTGTAAAATTAACAACAGCAGTGTTGCTAGATGAATATCTAAGTTCTGGATCTCTTGTTAATCTTCCGATTAAAAATGCTTTATTCATTTTGTACCTCTTACTTTTCTTCTTTAACTATTAAATGACGAATAACATCTTCACTAATTAAAGCTAAACGATTAAACTCATCTATTGCTTTTGAATCATTTGCTTCAATATTTACTAGAAAATAAAAACCAGTCTTATGATTTTTAATTTCATATGCTAATTCTTTTTGTCCTAAATCTTTTGATGATGTTACTTTAGCACCATTATCAGTTAAGATTTTTTCAAAACTTTTTGAAACTTCTTTAACTGCTGATTCTTCAAGATCAGGCCTAACAATATACATAATTTCGTATTTCATTTCTTTTCCTCCTCTTTTGGTCTTATCGGTCTTTCATCCTTTTGTGAAAGACAAGAGAGTAAAATCAATTTACTCGTTTTGTATTATAACAAAAAAAAGGGGTTATGTAAACCTTCTTTTTATATTATTTCATCCTAGCTGAAATAGCTCTTGTTAGATATTTTTCTGCATCACTATACTTAATTCTTTTTTTATTAGGAAAAGCTTCAAGCTCTTCATCAAATAAAGATTCTCCAACACGAACCATGTATGAACGATTATTAATATTATATGTATTTTTTGTAAATATATCTTGATAATATGTCTGCTTTTTGCTTGCTAATATAAATTTTTTAGGATTAAAAGATACCTTGCCATAAAAATTATTTCCTTCTATATTATAACTAATTACTTGTTTTAATTCACCAAAGTATAAACCTTTAGTTTTAAAACCTATTATTTTTTCTAACATAAATATTCTTTACCTCCTATTTATAATATTTTCATATATTTTAATTATTAAATCTAAATAAGCAAACATCTCCATCTTGCATAACGTATTCTTTACCTTCACTTCTAAGTTTTCCTGCCTCTTTAGCTTCTTTTTCACCTTTATATTTTTCATAATCAGAAAAACTTATTACTTCTGCTCTTATAAATCCTTTTTCAAAATCACTATGTATAATTCCAGCACAAGCAGGAGCTTTCATTCCTTTTTTAAAAGTCCACGCTCTAACTTCTTTAGGTCCTGCCGTAAAATATGTTTGAAGTCCTAGTAAATGATATGAAGCACGAATAAGTTTATCTAACCCACTTTCTTCTATACCTAATTCATTTAAGAATGTATTTTTTTCTTCATCATCAAACCCACTTAATTCCTCTTCTATTTTTGCACACAAAACAATAACTTCAGCATTATCTTTCTTAGCATATTCTTTTAAATCTTTAACATAGTTATTTTCTGTTCCTATTTCATCTTCTTTTATGTTAGCGACATATATAATAGGCTTTATTGTAAGTAAATTAAAGGCTTTTAATATCTTTAATTCATCTTCAGTATACTCTAATTTTCTGGCTGGAATATTATTTTCCAAAGCTTCTTTTATACGTTTTAATAACTCAACTTCTCTTAATGCTTCTTTATCCTTAGTAGAAACAGCTTTTTTTTCTATTTTTCCAAGTCTATTATTAACAACTTCTAGATCGCAAAATATAAACTCAACATCTATTATTTCAACATCTCTAAGTGGATTTGTACCACCTTCTACGTGAGTTATGTTTGAATCATCAAAACATCTAACTACTTCAACTATAGCATCTACGTTTCTAATATGTGATAAAAACTTATTACCCAAGCCTTCACCATGAGATGCACCCTTAACTAAACCTGCTATATCAGTAAATTCAAATGTTGTTGGTACTAAACTTTTTGGCTTAATTAACTCATTTAAAAAATCCAACCTTTTATCTGGAACAACTACCATACCAACATTTGGTTCTATTGTTGCAAATGGATAATTAGCTGCTAAAATATTCTTCTTTGTTATTGCATTAAATAATGTTGATTTACCTACATTAGGCAATCCTACTATTCCTGCTGTAAGAGACATATAAATCACTTCCTTCTTTTGATATTATATCATAAATAAATAAAACAACAATAAATTATTGTTGTTTAAAATTTCTATTATTTTATAATTAGTAAGTCTTTTTATTCTACTTTGTTTTTTTATTTTTTGTTAGTTCTTTATCTATATACATTATATTATTATTTTTTGAGTTTTCAGAAGCATCACTTTCTAGAGTTTTTTCTTTTATTAATTTTTTAATTAATTCTTCATCTAGTGCAAATGGCATAACACTATAGTTATCACCCATAGCATCACCATTAGAATTAAAGTACATAGCATTTAAATCACCCAAAGATTTATAACGAGCTTTATAAACATCTTTATTATAACTTTGTATATTTTTATTTATTCTACTAAGTGTTCTTTTTAGAGCATCTAAAGTTTTTAATGTAACGATTTCATCTAGTGTTTTATTAAACTCGTTTTTGTTTAAAAATGCAATTTTTGCTGGAAAAACTTCTATAAACTTAATTAATGGTAAATATATTTTTTCTTTTTTTTCTTCATCAATGTTTATTAGTTCAACAACTGTATCATCTAAACCTCTAAAGCCTATCTTTGTTTTATTATCTGCAATACCTATTAAATTGTTAACCTTAAATACTCCAACAGGTTTAATATCCTCGGCTTCTCCATATGATAATATAATTCCAATATTTTCTTTTAAGAAAGATTCAGTTAGACCTTGATTAGTAAATTTCATGTTATTCCTCCTAAATTCATATTTGATACCTATTATAATGCTTTTTTATTAAAAGTAAAGAAAAAAGTAAGAAAATCAATTCTTACTTTATAATCCTGGATAAATATTAGGTCCTATTGGTAATCCTATTATATACCAACAAATTATTAATAATAACCAAACTAATATTGCTACAGCAAAATATGGTAAGATTGCTCTATAGCATCCTTTTATACTAAATTCATTCTTATTTTTAGTATATACTTCTATAAATCCAATAAATATTACAAAATACATAAATACAGGTGTTATACAATTTGTTATAGAATCTCCTGCTCTATATATTAATTGTGCAAACTCTGGTGTAATATTTGCTTTTACCATAGCTGGTACAACAGTTGGAGCAAAAATAGCCCATTTATCAATAGATGATGGCATTATTATATTTGTTAATGCAACAAATAATAATAATAACATTACAAGTGGTATAAATGAGAAATCTGATGATGAGATTATATTTGCAAAGAATCCTGCTGCTACATTACCTATGTTAGTTTGATTTACTATACCATAAAATTGAGCGGCAAAGAATATTAATACAAATATTCCACCAATTGATTTTAAATAATCAGTTGAAAAATTAACCATATCTCTAATTTTTCTAATTGTTCCTGCTACAACTCCATATACAAATCCTTGTATACCAAATAATAATGATATAATACTAACTAAGTTACTCATAAATAATGCTTCATCACTAAATAACATATTAACATATCCAGTTTGAGATTTATCTAGCAATAAGCCTATAAATCCTTTACCAGGAATTATCATTAATATAAGAGGTATTAAAAATACTAAAGTAGCAACTAAAGCTCCTATTAAACCCTTATTTTCTCTTTCTTCTTCTACTACTGTTTCTTCATCATCTGATAATAAGTTTCTGCCTTGTTTTCTTACCATTACTTTTTCACAAACAAGAGTAAATATCGCTGCAATAACTAACGCTGCTGCTATCATAAAGATTAAATTTGAGTTTTGTGCAACAGTATACTCAGAAGATATTAACTTAGCACTAGCTTCAGTTGTACTAACTAAATTATAATCAAGTGAATTGACAAATAATCCGGCACCATGAGCTGATGCAATAGATGCAAAACCTAATGCTAAGCCTCCAATAGGATTTCTACCCATTGACATAAATAATATTGCACCTATAGGTAATATTAAGATATAAGCTGTATTACCACTAGCGCTAAAGACTATACATAAAAGAGAATATAGAAAAACTATAAGCCATTTAGGTACTTTGCTTGTTATTCTGTTAAAAAGTGTTTTGAAAAAACCTGATTTTAAAGCAATTCCAAATGATATTGCACCAATAAGTAGTGATGTAAACGGAACAAAGTTATTTAAATTATCATAAGAAGAAGTAAATAAATACTTTAATCCATCAAAACTTAATAATGAATTTATCGCTACGGTTTTTGATTCAACTTCTCCAGCTATTGTTGTTAATACATCATATGTAACTTGGAAATTTAATGCACTAAATATTCCACTTAATATTACAACTAATATAGACATGTATACGAAAAACATAACCGGATGAGATGATTTTTTTATTTTATCTTTCATTTTCTACCTCCAACACCTTTTTTATCTTTTTATTAAAATCTATTCTAGGTAACATTATTGTTCTACCACAATTACAGCATTCTATTTTTATATCAACACCAATTCTAACAACTTTAAAAATTTTATTGCCACAAGGATGTTGTTTTTTCATTTCAACTAAAGTTCCTAATTCATACTTATTTTTCATTATGAACCTCAATTTGCATGTAAGGAATTTTAATACCAGCTTTATCCATAGATTGTTTTAACTCTCTTCTCATCATTCTTTGAACCGCCAAATGAGCAGCTGGCTTACATTTTCCTGTTATTCTATATATAACGGCTGAATCATCTAAAGACTCAACACCAAGTATTTGTGCATCATCTAGTAATTGTGGTATTTTTTCTTTAAGAGTTGCAACACTTACCTTTAATGCTTTTTCTACCTTATCAAGATCTGATTCATAACTAACTGGTAAATCAACAACAGCTAATGTTTTATCTAAGCTGTAATTAATAACCTTTGAAATATTTCTATTTGATATTATCTCAATTTCTCCTGTGTAAGCTTGTATTCTAGTTGATTTTAAACCAACCGATATTACAGTTCCTGTAAAATCATCTATCTTTACCACATCACCAACAGCAAATTGATTATCAAATAATATTGTAATACCAACTAATACATCTTTTAATATATCTTGAAAAGCAAGACCTATAACTAAACTTACAACACCAAGACCAGTGATAATTGCTGCTGTATTAACTCCATATACCGTTAATATTGCAAGAATTGCTATTATCCACAATGAATACTTAGTAATACTCTTAAGTATACTGCTAATTGTTAACAATCTTCTTTTATCTAATTTTGTATTTTTTTCATTAATTTTAAAAACACGTTTTATTATCATTAATATTAACTTTTCCAAAACAAAAGTGACTAATATAATGATTATAGGCATATACACTTCTTTAGGAATGTACACTTTATTAAATTTCATATTATCCTCCAATATATTATTCAACATTTATGTTTAATATTTCTAAAATTCTATTTAAATCTTCTGGAGATACAAATGATATTTTGATTTTATTTTGTGAAATAGAAACCTTTGTTCCTAATTTATCTTTAATTGCATTTTCAGCATACTTATATTCAGATGGTTTTGATTTTTTTTGTTTTACCTCAACTGTTTTTTTCATATCATTAGAAGCAACCAACTCTTCTAAAGAACGTACACTTAAATTTTCTTCTACAACTTTATTAGCTAAATCCTCTATTTGACTATGATTTTCTAACTTACTTAAAGTCCTTGCATGACCCATTGAAATTTTTCCATACAAAACCATATCTTGTACTGTAAGTGGTAATCTAAGTAAACCAAGCATGTTAGTAATATGACTTCTAGATTTTCCAAGTTTCTTAGCCAAATCCTCTTGAGTTAATCTTAATTGCTCTATGATTGATTTATAAGCCTTAGCTTCTTCTATAGCTGATAAATTTTCTCTTTGTAAATTCTCTAGTAAAGCAACTTGCATCATTTCATCATCAGAAAAGTCCCTTATTATTGCTGGTATAGTTTCTTTTCCAGCTAAAAGTGATGCTTTAGCACGTCTTTCACCTGCAATTATATTATATCCTTTAACAGACTTCTTTACTATGATAGGTTGAAATACACCATGCTCTTTAATTGAATCAGCTAATTCTTTTAAGGCTTCATCATCAAATACTTTTCTTGGCTGATATGGATTACTCATTAATTCATTTAAGTTAATTTCAACAATCTCATCTTTTGGTGTTTCATTAACTATTTTTTCTTCTACTTGATTAAAATCTAACATTTCTGAGTTAAATAACTGCTCTAACCCCATTCCAAGAGCTCTTCTCTTACTGTTGTTGTTTTCTTCTTTCATCTTGTTCAATAACCTCCTTAGCTAAATTTAAATAAGCTTCTGTTCCTCTACTCATAGGATCATATGCTACTATTGGTTTTCCATGTGAAGGAGCTTCTGTAAGTCTTATTAATCTAGGAATTAATGTATTATATACTCTTTCCTTAAAAAATCCCCTTACTTCTTCTACTACTTCTAATCCTAAATTCGTTCTAGAATCTAACATCGTAAGTAAAACACCTTCTATTTCAAGTGTTGGATTAAGTTTCTTTTGTGCAAGCATAATAGAATTTAATAATTGCATAATTCCTTCCAACGCAAAAAACTCACATTGTACAGGAATTAATACTGAATTAGCTGAAGTTAAAGCATTAGTTGTTAAAAGCCCTAATGAAGGAGGGCAATCAATTATTATAAAATCAAATTCATCTTTTACTTCTTCTAATGCTAATTTTAATTGTAAATTTTTTTGATAAGTTGGATCTTGTTTACTTTTTTCTATTAATTCTATATCAGCACCAGCTAAATTTATTGTTGCTGGTATAATTGATAAATTTTTAAAATTTGTCTTAATTATTGCATCATGTGCCTTGCATCTAGAAAGTAATAAATCATATATACTGTTTGATACATCACCTTTATTAATTCCTACTCCTGTCGATGCATTTCCTTGGGGATCTAAATCAATTAGTAAAACTTTTTTATTTTGAACACCAAGCGATGCAGCTAAATTAATGCTTGTTGTAGTTTTACCTACACCACCTTTTTGATTAACTAAAGCAATAATTCTGCCCATATTATTCATCCCCTTGCTACTATAATGATTTTCATATAATATTTTATCAGAAAAAAGAAGATTTTTAAAGTATTTGTATAAAACCTTTTTACTTTTCTTCTTGATTCTTTATTTTTTCATAAAACTCTTTTATTTTTCTTAATCTATGATTTAAACATGATTTACTTATATTTGTTTCTAATTCAAGTGTCATAATCTTACTTAAATCCATTAAAGAAGTTTCAGCATATTTCACCCTGTACTCTGCAGTCTGCTTAAGTTTTTCTTCCATAAGATCAAATGCATTCTTTTCTTTTATATAATTAATCATATCTATTTGTTTTTTTGACGTATTAACAGTTTTTTCAACATTAGCTTGTTCACAATTATTAAGTCTATTTGTCATGTTTATTTTTTCTCTATAAACACGTATTTCTTCATAGTACATAACTCCATTATATGCTCTTATTAATCTTAAAAAGTCGCTTATTTTTTCAGCTTCTTTAACATATATCATGTAACCTTTTTTTCTATGAAGTATCTTACTATTCATTCTACTTTGATTTAATAAGTCATTTAAAAACTTAGCATACTCTATATCATTTATTAAAAACTCTAAATGATATTTAGAAGTTTTTGGATTATTCAAACTACCAGATACTAAAAATACACCTCTTAAATAAGCCCTTACTAACTCATCATCTGATAATAAAGAATCAGTTGGAATTCTAAGCATTTGATTCTTATCATTTACTATTCCAAGATCTCTTAAAACCTTTAACGTATCTTTTTTTAATTCTAAAACATAAATTTCATTTTTCTTAAAGTTATAATTTTTTCTTAAAGATATATTTAAATTTATATCATACAAAATTTTAAATAACCCAAAAATTCTATTTGCAACAAATTTATTTTCTGTTTGAATTTTAATATTATATATCTTTATTTCTGCACTTGTTCTAATGATACCAGATAATTCAGATAGATACTCTGCTCTAGTACACTCTGTTGTGCTAATTTCTTTTTTTATCTCACTTGAAAAAGTCATGATATCACTTTCCTATCCAAAGAGAATTATAACAGAATTGAATTTCTTTTTCAACATATCCAGGTGTTTTTTATTAAATTATAATTTTTAAAAAGCCAGCTAACTACTTAACTGGCTTCTTTATTTTCTTTATTATATCAGTTGCAGCTACCGCTCCTTCACTAGTTGCTGTTATAACTTGATATAGACTTTTACTTATCATATCACCACAAGCATAAACATTATTAATGTTAGTTTGCATATTATGATCAACTATTATTCCTTTTTTATCTGCTTTTAAATTTAAATTTTCATAGTAAAAAGCATTTTTCTTTTCTCCTAAGCAAACAAAAACACCATCTACTTTTATCAAATCCTTGTTAGTTTTAATTTTTTCTAGCTTTTCTTCCCCTATTAAGTCTTCAATCTTAGAATCATTTTTTACTTCTACATTTTTATAATTTTTAATGTCATATTTAAAAGTTTGCTCTTTATTTATTAAGTATATTTTATTTGCAATACTACTTAAATATAAGATTGCATCATATGCTGATAATCCACTACCAATTACTGCAACATCTTTATTCTTATATAAATTTCCATCACATGTAACACAGTAAGATATACCGTTTTGTTCAAACTTTTTAGCATTATTACATTCTAATTTTTTTGAAACTTTTCCTGTGGATAATATTAAATAAGGAGCTGCATAATTTTCTTTTGATGTTTCAACAGAAAACAAATTATCTTTATTTATATTTATTACTTCTGCTACTACTATTTTTATATTTAATGCTTCTACTTGACTATACATTCTAAAAGCAAGCTTAAGTCCAGACTGCTCTGTATATCCGGGATAATTCTGTATGCTTTTAACTTTGTTTAAAGTACCTCCTGGAGAATCTTTTTCAATTATTAACGGATTTATCCCTGCTCTTTTTAAATATATTGCAGCAGATAAACCAGCTGGACCAGCTCCTATTATAATTACATCATAATTATTCATTAGAACCACCCTCTACATTTTTATATCTATCGCATTTTATACTAGTTACTATTAACATAATTATACCTATTATAATCATAATTATAGATATTAATTGTGCTATTTTCATATTTCCTAAAAGAAGACTATCAGTTCTCATACTTTCAATTATAAATCTTACAATTCCATACCAAATTAAATATAATGCAGTTATGTTTCCAAGTTTTATTTTTTTAAACTTTCTTATAATTATCAATAATATAAAACCAATAACGTTTAAAACAGACTCATATAAGTATGTTGGAGCATAATAGTATTTTCCTATGTGCATACCCTCTATTATAAAATTAGGTAAATGAAGATTCTCTAAAAAAGTTCTAGATACTATTCCACCATGAGCTTCACCATTAAAGAAGTTACCCCAACGTCCTATTGCCTGTGCAATAATTACACCAACACATGCAATATCAGTCATTTTTAATATATTAATTTTATATTTCTTACAATATACTACTAAAGTTATTATTCCTGCTATTATTCCACCATGAATAGCTAAACCACCATTCCATATTTTTATTATCTCTATTGGATCTTGCATATAATAATCTAAATTAAATAAAACATAGTATATCCTTGCTCCTATTATACCAAATATAACACACCAAAAAATTAAGTTAGAGACAAAAGAAGAAGAAATATTATATTTCTTTGATTCTTTATTAATTAGTATATATGCAACTATTATTCCTGAAAGAATAAATATAGCATACCAAGTTACTGTTAAATTACCAAGTTTTAAAGCTACTGGATTCATTATTCTTCACACCTTTCTAATATTGGTTTAATAATTAAATTTTCAACTATTAAATTTACTACACTAATTAGTATAGATACTACAAAAGGTGATAAAAAGCCTGTTAAGTAAACGTACTTTCCCATAATTAAGTCAGTTATAAGTAAAATAATAAAGTTTATAACAAAGTAAAATAAACCTAGTGTCATTCCTATAATAGGAATTGATAAAGTAACTAAAAATGGCTTTAAAGTCTTATTTAATATATATATTATTACTGCTGAAATAAATCCAACCAAAAAATTTTCAATATATATTGATTTAAAAACTTGAGATGACGTCCATAAAATAAGAGCATATACAAGCATATATATAAGCCATTCTAAAAATATATTTATTTTATTAACAAAATTATTATTTTTACCTTTCTTCATAATTACCACCACTATAATTATATCACAGCAAAACAAAAATAATAATTAATATTATAAAAAAGCTAAGTTATTTTTTTGTGAACTTCATACATAAACTCATCTATAATTACATATTTTTTCTTTATTTTGTTCATATTTATTATTTCTCCATCCAAATTATATAAATTATTATTTTTTCTTATTAATATTAAGTAATTCGGATATAGTTTTTTTATTCTTCCTACCATTATTCAACCTCTATTCCTAATGAAAAGGCAAATCTTATTAATGTATCTTTCTTTTTAATATAATAATAGCCAAGAGAAAAGCCTAAGTTATTTGCAATGTATCTATCATCATACCTGTTTTCCCTATCAAAATACGTCCAGTAAATAATCTTTCTTTCATCACTAGTTAATTTATTGTAAGAAAATCTTACATAATTTATAAAGTCTATTCTTTTTAATATTTCATCCTTAGGTATTTTTATATATTTTTCTACTATGTCAGAAGCAGAAATTAACTTCAACTTATAATTTTCTTCCAATGATTCTTGTGGCATACAAACAGATAATGTATATAAGTTATACTTTTCTGCTAAACGTTCTATGTTCTTTTTTGTATCATTCCATGAGATTTTAACATCACCCATTATATACACCTCCGTATCAAGAATATTTTATCATTTTTAAAGTTTTTAAAGTTAATATTTAAATCATAAGAAATTCATAAAAAAATAAGATAAAAGTAATATTGCTTCTATCTTATTATTCTTCTTTGGTTTTCTAATCCTTCGTAATTTATAAAACTTTCTTTAAATACTGTCCAGTATATGATTCTTTACACTTAGCTACCTTCTCTGGAGTTCCTTCGCAAACAACAGTTCCTCCTTCATCTCCGCCCTCTGGTCCAAGGTCAATTATGTGATCAGCTACTTTTATAACGTCAAGATTATGTTCAATAACCACAACAGTATCTCCGTTATCAACTATTCTATTTAATATAACAAGTAATTTCTTTATATCATCACTATGAAGCCCAGTTGTAGGTTCATCTAAAATAAACATACTCTTACCAGTTGGTTTCTTTTGAAGCTCTTTAGCAAGCTTAACGCGAGATGCTTCTCCTCCTGATAAAGTAGGTGCACTTTGACCTAATTTAATATAACCTAATCCTACATCCATTAAAACCTGGAGTTTTCTTTTTATCTTTGGATGATTTTCAAAGAATTCTAACGCTTCTTCTACACGCATACCAAGCACATCATATATTGTTTTACCCTTATATTTTACCTCTAATGTTTCCTTATTAAATCTAGTACCGCCACATACTTCACAAGGAACATAAACATCTGGTAAAAAGTTCATTGAAATCTTTTTAACACCATCTCCCCAGCAAGCTTCACACCTACCACCTTTTACATTAAATGAAAATCTACCTTTTTCATAACCTCTTATTTTTGCTTCTTTAGTATTAGCAAAAACATCTCTTATATCGTCAAATACACCTATGTAAGTTGCAGGATTACTACGAGGTGTTCTTCCTATTGGATCTTGTGTTATATCTATTACTTTATCTATGTTTTCAGTACCCTTGATGCTTCTATGTTTTCCAGGTACAACACGTGAATTATAAACCTCAAGCATAAGCGATTTATATAAAATTTCATTTACTAAGCTGCTCTTACCTGAACCTGATACTCCAGTTACTAGTATGAGTTTTCCAAGTGGAAACTTAACATTTATATTCTTTAAGTTATTTTCCTTAGCTCCCTTTATTTCTATAAATTTTCCATTACCTTTTCTTCTTTTTTTAGGAACCTCTATTTTTTCTTTACCACTTAAATATCTTCCAGTTAAACTATTATCATCTTGCATAACTTCTTCTGGCGTTCCACAAGATACAATAGTACCTCCATGGTCACCTGCTCCTGGACCTACATCAACTAAATAATCAGCCTCTAACATTGTATCAGTATCATGTTCTACTACTATTAAAGTATTACCAAGATCTCTCATTTTTAAAAGAGAATCTATAAGTCTTTGGTTATCTCTTTGATGAAGCCCTATAGATGGTTCATCTAACACATATAAAACACCTGTTAATTGAGAACCTATTTGTGTTGCAAGTCTAATTCTTTGAGCTTCTCCTCCTGACAATGTACCAGCACTTCTAGATAAAGTTAAATAACCTAATCCTACATTATGTAAAAACTCTAATCTAGATTTTATCTCCTTAATCAAAAGATGTGCTATTTCTTCTTTTTCCTTACTAAGTTTCAATTTATCAAAGAAATTATATAACTTATCTACATTCATATCCGTTAAATCAATGATGTTTTTTTTGTTTATCAAAACAGATAATACACTTTCTTTAAGTCTTTTTCCTTTACAAGTAGGACAAGTAAGTTCTACCATGTACTTACCAAGCCATTCTCTTATGAACTCACTATTTGTTTCAAAATATCTTCTTTCTAGATTATTTAAAACACCCTCATATGGCTCATAACTATTCATTTGATTACCACTTCTTGTTTTAAACTTAAATTCTATAGGGTCTTTTGTTCCATAAAGAATGATGTCTAACTCTTTCTTAGTTAAATCTTTCATCTTTTTATTCATATCAATATTATATTTATTACATACTATTTCTAGTTTTTTTATGTAAATATTTTGGTCATCCATACCAGCAAGTGGTTCTATTCCGCCTCTTGCAAGCGTTTTTTCCTTATCAGGAATAATTAATTTCTCACTAATCTTTTGTTTAAAACCAAGGCCCTTACAATTAGGACATGAACCATATGGTGCATTAAATGAAAACATTCTAGGTTCTAATTCTTCTAGGGAAAAATCACAATGTGGACACGCAAATGCCTCACTCATAACTATTTCTTTGCTTCCTGGTATTTCTACAACAGCTTTACCTTTTGACAATTTACAAGCAAGTTCTATTGCTTCATATATTCTACTTCTTGAATCTTCTTTTTTTATTATCCTATCTATTATTACAAGTATATTATGTTTTTTATTTTTATCAAGAACAATATCGCCACTTAAATCTTTTACCTCATCATCTATTTTTACTCTTACATAACCATCTTTTCTTAAGTTATCAATTAAATCTTTAAATGTACCCTTTTGACCATATACAACCGGAGACATAATAATTAGTTTTGTTTTATCCTCTTCATTCATTATTTGAGCTGTCATTTCTTCTATTGATTGACTAGATATTGGGATATTATGATTAGGACAATAAGGTACACCAATACGTGCAAATAAAAGCCTAAAATAATCATATATTTCTGTAACAGTTCCAACCGTTGATCTAGGATTATTATTAGTCGTTTTTTGATCTATTGAAATTGATGGAGAAAGTCCTTCTATAGAATCAACATCAGGCTTTGTTGTACTTCCTAAAAACTGTCTTGCATAGGCAGACAAACTTTCCACATATCTTCTTTGACCTTCTGCATATATAGTATCAAAAGCAAGGGATGACTTACCACTTCCTGATACTCCTGTCATTACCGTTAATTTATTTTTTGGTATTTCTATGTTAACATTTTTTAAATTATTTTCTCTAGCACCTTTTACTATAATTTTATCCACTTAAATCACCTTCAGTTTAATATTCTATCATAAAATCACTAAATTTATACATCAATTATATCAAACAATTGTACTTATTGCAATATACAAAAAGCCATGCTTTTGCATGACTAAATATAATAAATCTTAAGTTAATTTACCTTCATTTCAAATATTATATCACGAAGCTCCATAGCACGCTCAAAGTCTAAGTTATCAGCTGCCTTTTGCATTTCTTCTTCTAACTCTTTAATAATCTTTTCATTAGCATTAACTTGTTTTTTAGTATTTTTATTTTTATTTTTTTCATCGTTTTCATTAATACTAACTACATCCATTATTTTTTTATTTATCGTCTTTGGAATTATATGATGTTCCTCGTTATATTTAATTTGTATAGCACGTCTTCTCTTTGTTTCTTCTATAGCTGTCTTCATTGCATCACTAACTATATCGCCATACATAATTACCTTACCTTCTGCGTTTCTAGCACATCTACCAATAGTTTGTATTAAACTTCTATGACTTCTTAAAAAGCCTTGTTTATCTGCATCTAAAATAGCTACTAAACTAACTTCAGGAATATCAAGACCTTCTCTAAGTAAATTAATTCCAACTAACACATCATACTTTCCAGCTCTTAAATCATGAATTATTTTTAATCTTTCTAATGTTTTAACCTCACTATGAAGGTATGCTACTTTTATATTTAAGTTTTTAAGGTAAGAAGTTAATTCTTCTGCCATACGAATAGTTAGTGTAGTAACAAGTGTTCTATCACCTTTTTCTATTTGTTTTTCTATTTCTTCAATTAAATCATCTATCTGATTACTTGACTTTCTAACTTCTATTAAAGGATCTAAAAGACCTGTTGGTCTAATAATTTGTTCTACTACTTTATTATCTACTTTATTTAATTCTTCATCTCCAGGTGTTGCAGATACATATATAACTTGATTTATTTTTTCTTCAAATTCCTCATATTTAAGTGGTCTATTATCAAGTGCTGATGGAAGTCTAAATCCATAATCAACTAGCATTTGTTTTCTTGCCCTATCTCCATTATACATAGCCTTAACTTGTGGTAAAGTAACATGAGATTCATCAATAACCATTAAATAATCATCTGGAAAAAAGTCTAAAAGACAAGTAGGTGTTTCTCCTTCTTTTTTCAAAGCTAAATGTCTTGAGTAATTTTCTATTCCAGAACAAAAGCCTGTTTCTTCTAACATTTCTATATCATGTTTGCACCTCTGTTCCAGGCGTTCCTTTTCTAGTGGCTTATCATTTTCCTCAAAATATTTTAATCTATCTTCTAATTCATCTTTTATGTTAACTATTGCTTTTTTTAGCTTTTCCTCTCCAGTTACAAAGTGAGAAGCAGGCATTATTGACACAAACTTCTTATTATTTATAATTGCACCTGTTAAAACATCAAATTCAGAAATCCTATCTATTTCATCCCCAAAAAGTTCTATTCTTATACCATGAGCCCTTTCATAAGATGGAATAATTTCTATTACATCGCCTTTTGCTCTAAAAGTACCACGAGATAAATCTATGTTATTTCTTTCATACATCATATCAACTAGTTTAGATAAAACCTCATTTCTTTTGATTTCATCTCCAACCTTTAAGGTAAGCATATGATTTTCATACTCTTCTTTATCTCCTATACCATATATACAAGAAACCGAAGCTACTACAATAACATCTTTTTCATTTATTAGTGCAGAAGTTGCGTAGTGTCTTAATTCATCTATTTCATCATTTATAGAAGAATCTTTTTCAATATATGTATCACTAGATGGTACATAAGCTTCTGGTTGATAATAATCATAATAAGATACAAAATAACAAACATGATTATTTGGAAATAGTTCTTTTAATTCTGAATAAAGTTGTCCTGCCAATGTTTTATTATGAGCAAGTACTATAGTTGGTTTATTTACTTCTTTAATTACATTAGCTATTGTAAACGTTTTACCAGTTCCAGTTGCGCCTAGCAATACTTGATATCTTTTTTTATCTTCTATTCCTCTAGATAGTTCTTTTATTGCCTCAGGTTGATCACCAGATGGTTTAAAATTGGATTTTAATTCAAACATAACATCCTCCTTACTATGACTACTATCAACCACAAAATTCGTCCTAATGTTTTGGTTAATAGTTAACTTTTTCGTCATGGACGAATAAAAGTCACAAATTCATTTCTTACACCACAAGCACTTGCTAATATTAAATAACATTAAAAAGAACTAAATGGAATAAATTCTAAATCATATTTTATCAGTTATAAATAGTATGTTCAAGCCTTTTTTATATTAAGCAGCATAGGTTTCGAGAACATGTTTCTATTATAACATTAATAATTTCATTATTACTTAAATCTGCCCCAATTATTTTCTTAGACCTAACCCTTTCAATGAACGGTTCTAATTCTTCCAAACAATCTGAAATTATTTCTTCATTATCAACAAATACATCCATAGTTATAATTTCGTTTGAATTCCCCATCAAATTTGATACAGCTTCAAAAACAATATCGGGAATATCTAATATTCTGTTACTTGAAAATGATTTAACTTTTATATCTTGCTTTGTATATTCTCCTGTTTTAAGATGTATTACATTAGTGTTTGCTTTCTTACCAAGCTGCCTACTCACCTTTAAAATTCTATGAATATAATCAATATCACTAAATTTTAATTCTAAAATTTCTCCCTTGCAAAGTCCACAAAGCAAACCAAACAATATTTCCAAATACCACGAACCATTTATGTCTTCTTGTAATAATAATTTTATCGTATTTCCCTTATATTTCTTTAATTAAAATATTTCCTAATGCTTTAATTATCATTGATACTTTTCATATTATTCAATTGATATCACATGCTTTAAATAAAACTAGGATAATTATTATGAAAAAAGATAAAGTATATTATAACAAACTTAAAAGATATTAAAGATTGTTATTAAAAGAATAGCATTTTGTTTTAGATCATTTATTAGATTTAAAACTAAAATTCTTATTTGTAAAAATCTGCTTAAAATAAACAAAAAAGCGAACAACGGATTATTTGTTATTCGCTTAAATAATTATCACTTATTTGTGTCTACACACACTATTTTACAATCAACCTTTTTTAATGTTTTAATTTTCCCCTTATATACCTTACCATTATCGCCATCTATTGTTAGTTCTTTTTCATTCCATATTTTTTTCATATTATCGCCACCTATTCCAATAACACAAGGAATTCCCAATTCTCTAGCAATAATTGCTGAATGACATAAAAAACCTCCAACAGCAGTTACAATTCCAGAAGATTTTGATAATATATTCATCCATTCGGGATCTGTGTACCAAGCCATTAATATATCGTCTTTTTTCCAATCATTAACTTTATCAATATATCTAACATTAATAAATCTTGCATTCCCTGAAACCACTCCTGGAGATGCTGGAATTCCAGAAAAAAATTCATCTCCTTCAATAGAAATATTATTATCGGTCGTGTTATCCAAATAAATTTTAGAAGTAACTGGTCTATATTGTAACATACATATTTTACCATCCAAAATCATCCATTCAAAATCTGATATTGTTCCTATTTTTATTTGTATATCTAATAACAATTTTCCTATATATCCATCTTTACATTTTAACAGATTATTCTTATCTGTTTTTTTGTCCCACACTTCTCTCTTAGGAGTTACTTTTCCGGATACTAGTTTTTCTCCGTCACCTTCAGTATATTCTAAAACACCTGAATTCAAATCGTTTCCAATCCATACTCCAGATATTTCTGGTTCAATAAATTTTTGAACTACTATTGCCATATTTGGATTACCTAAATTATAGTGTTCTACGTATTTTTTTACTCTTTCATTGTTTTTAGACATTTTTACTAATTTCACATATTTATCTATATCTTGCAACCCAACATCTAAATATGAATCAAACATTCCAGCAAAAGAGTTTTTTTCTCCATCTTCTATATCAGCTGAACTCCTTACCGAATAACGAATATTTTGATTTAATAAATTTGTGTATGTTGATTCATCAGAACTTACTGGAATAACATAAGTTTCGGGTATTGTAATTCCCAAAGAATTTAATATTGTTAATCCATAACCTTTTCCACCTATAATTTTTACTAATTCTTTTTTTAATCCTGCTAAATAATATTTAGATAATTCATCTATTGTAAGAATAGGTTTATTATTTAAATAATTTAGTTTTTGCAAGGTTAATGGTGTTTCAAAATCAAAAGTCCCATTGTTATTTTTATCAATATAATTTTTCTCAACCTCATTTAATAAAGGCTCAATTGATTCATAATAAAAATTATGATTAATATCTTGCCATTTTTTTAACACGAGATACTTATTTAATAAATCATCTTCAATATTTTTATCTTCATTTTCGTTCAAAATTTTTTTACCATCTACCGATAAGAAAGCCTTATCCACTTTTTGAATTATGCTTAAATAATTTTCACCATACTTACTTTTTATTTCATCAATTAAGTTATCACAAAATGAACTTAATTCATCAATAGACTCAAATAATCCAACGTAAATCATAGCTATAGACATTTCATGAAATTTATCTTCTTCATTTGAATTTTTAACCTTTTCTAATGAAGTTTCTATTTTAGAATGTAAATAGCTTAATAATTTATCAAGATTTTCTGATGTAATATCATTTCTGCATAAATCAATATATTGTTGAATTTCCGTCATTAATTCTTTATCATTAACAGTCTCTAGTAGCACTTTACTCGACCACGTATCTAAGTTTTTTGGAAAAAAGCAATCAACATACTTTTCCTTAAATTCCTTATATTCTTTTAAACTAACATTACTCATTTATTTCACATCCTTTCTAAAATTTAAACTAATTATATTTCTATCTAAATATAAATATTGTACCCTATGTATCACAGAATTTCTTATATTTAGATATTTTCTTATCTTATATAATTTATTAAATAAATATATTATATAATTTAAATAATGCTTATAATTATATTCTAATATTAAATTCAAATCATCACTTTTAATGTTATAATCTTTACTAAGTTCAGAATTTCTAACCAACAAAAATTTATTTAAACCAAAATTATCAATGATATTATAAATTATAACACTTAAAGATACTTTATTCGTTAAATATCTAATAATTGTTTTAAACGGTATAATGTTAATATCCCTCAAATATCCATTGCGAATATTTATCAAAGGAGTGCTATATCTTCCAACAAACATAGTTAAAAAAAACAAAAATATAAAATACAAAATTATATAAATTGTAATATTGTTTTTATATGTTTCTTTTTTATCTACTTTTATACCACATAAAAAGGTTAACAAAGCTATCAACGCAAAAGTTATTATTGCTGTAATAAAACTAACATAAATATTAGGATTAAAGACAAGTAAAAAAACAAAGATAAAGTTATTATTGCAACACTATAATTTAATATTTTAAGTTTACTATTTGACATATTTTTTCTTCTTCGAAACACCTATGTTAATAATATCATTTATAATAAAATTAATCTATATTTACAAGTAAATTAATTTATTTTTTTGATATCGTATGATTAATTTAAAAACAGTTTTGTTTATAACTTTGAAAAGATATTTAATTATGTTATAATCATATTTGGAAATTAAGGTGATTAAATGGTTAAAGAAAAAAAGAAAAGTAGTTTTATAAACGACTCTTTTATATCTATATTTGGGGTTGTTGCATGTAAAGTAATAGGTCTTTTATATGTAATACCGTTTTATGCAATGATTTCAACTGCTGGTGGTGCTTTATATAGCTACGCATATTCTATTTATACTTTATTTTTAAGTCTATCAACAAGCGGTATACCAGCTGCCATGAGTAAAATAATTAGTGAATATAACTCACTTGGATATAATAATACAAAAATAAAAGTATATAAAATAGGTTTATCTATTATGATGATACTTGGTATAGTTGGATTTATATTAATGATGGTATTTGCTCCACAACTTGCACATATGTTAATAGGCAATATGAAAGGTGGAAATAGTATCTCTGACATAGCATTTGTAATTAGAATAATATCAAGTGCACTTTTAATAGTTCCTATGCTTAGTGTAACAAAAGGGTATTTCCAAGGACAGAAAATGTTTAAACAAGCTGCATGGTCAAATGTCATAGAACAAGTAGCTAGAGTAGCATTTTTATTAATAGGATGCTATTTATGTATCTATAAATTTAAAATAGATGAAAAATTTGCAATTGCTGTTGCTGTTTTCTCTGCTACTATTGGAGCAGTTGCTGCATACTTATATTTATATTATAAGAAAAGAAAAAACAAAGAAATTTTCTCTGTTATGACAAAAGATAAGAAAGAAGAAAAAGGACTTGATAAGAAAACGCTTGACAAACAGATTATTGCCTGTGCTGTTCCTTTCATAGTAATAGATTTATTAAAGTCTGCTTATGGAATGGTTGATTCTTTAACTGTTGTACGGGGAATGACATACATGGGTTATAGTGCAGAAGTAAGTGAACTTGCTCTTTCTACGTTTGCTACATGGGGTGCTAAGTTAACAATGATTGTAATATCCATTTCAATGGGATTAACTACAAGCTTAATACCAAATATTGCTAGCGATAACATTAAAGGTGATCATGATAAAGTAAATAGAAAAATCAGTCTAGCAATTATAATGTTACTTTTCATAACGCTTCCTATGACTATTGGAATATCATTTTTAGCTAAACCAATATGGATCATCTTCTATAGTTATAAAGAAGTTAGTATTGATATATTTAAATTATTTATATTTACAGCTGCTTCATTTGCAATATATTCAGTAATAATCAATATAGCTCAAACATTAAATCATACAAAACAAGTTTTAATTACACTTGCAACTGCATTTATTCTTAACTTTATTGGTAATATTCCTTTCATGTATTTATGCCATAAATTAGGTATGGGAGCATATCAAGGGGCTAGTATTTGTACTTTAATTACAGAGTTATTACCTGCATTATATTTGTTAATATACATAAAGAAAAAACATAATTTAAAATTTAAAGAACTAACTAAGAACACATTTAAGATAATATTATGTAACTTAATAATGGTTGTTTCATTAATTTTACTATCACAAATTATTCCTTTAAATTCATTACATAAAACAAGTTGTATGATAGAAGTTTTAATTTATGCATTTGTAGGTATGATAGTTTACATAATTGCAAGTTACTTTGCTGGTTTAATCAAAGAAATTGGTGGAGATAGAATACTAAAAAAACTAAGACTTAAATCTTAGTTTTTATTATATCTGATAATACTTTAATAGAATCTATAATAAATGGATCTTCTATTTTTTCATCACTATATATAACTGATAGTTCTGTGCATCCAAATATTACTCTTTCTGCACCCTTTTCTTTTAAATTATCTATTGCATCATAAAGTTTATTAATACTTACTTTTTTATTAGCTTTAACCTCTTTATATATAATGTCCATTACATTATTTTGATTTTTATCATCAGGTATTACAACTTCTATCCCATATTTTTTAAGCTCATTTTTATATATGTTACTTTCTATAGTTCCATTAGTTGCAAGTAAACCTACTTTCTTAATACTTAAATTATTAACAAATTTAGCTGTTTCTTCTACTATATTTAAAAATGGACAATTAATTTTATCCTTTATTTTATTATAAAAATAAGAAGCTGTATTACATGGCATAGTTATTAAATCAATATTATAAAGTTCTAGTTTTTCTATCATATTTAATATATTTTCTGTTGGGTCTTCTGTACTTTTATTTAATATAAAGTTTGTTCTATCTGGCGTTGTAGGATCATTTATAACCACTAGATCATATTTATCACCTAACTGTCTCATAAGTGTTACAGTAGCCATAGGTCCTAATCCACCAACTATTCCTATCTTCTTTTTCATTTTAATCATTCCTATACTTACTAACTATATATGAGATATCTTTCTTACTAAGAATATTAATGTCATGACAATTGACTTGATAATCATCTAATATCATTATTTCTTTTGAACCAATTTTTTTCAAATATAATAAACCTTCTTCTATTTTATCTGTTATTAAAATATTCATTTGTATATTTTCTTGATCGGTTTTAGCATTAGTCTTTATTAATATTTCTTCCATTACATTAATTACTTCTCTGCCATTTGAACCTATTATACCAATAAAATTATTTATCATAATAACCTTATTTATAATATTTATTATATCTTTGAATTGTTCTCATATATAATATTAATACATTTTTTAATCTAGATAATCCCATGTCTTTTTTATAAAATAATAAGTTAGAAGCCTTTTTTTGTTTATATAGGTACTTAACTTCACCTTTTAATTTTTCATCTTTTAAATGCTTTAATATAGTATGTTTTCCAACTACATTCCATAAATGTTTATCTGTTAAATACTCAATTTTTCTTTTTTTATTATATATTACATCATCAACTAAATACTTAGTAATATTGTAACCACTAAGAGTTGTAAAAGAAGAACTTCTTCCTTGTCTAATATTAATTTCAAATATAATATATTCTTTAGTTCTCTCGTCATATTTAAAATCAAAATTTGCATAACCAAAAAACTTAATATCTTCTAAAAAATCTTTTATTTTATTCATTAGTTTTTTATCATAGGTAGTTATAATTGCACCATAATCGCCTATCTCTTTTGGCGCCTTTTCTTCTAATAGTATTTGCCCTAAAGCCATAAATGTAACCTTGTGATTAGAATCAACATAAGCATTTAATACTCTTAATTTAGTATCATCACCTGGTATATATTCTTGTATAATTAAAGAATCTTTATAACCAGACTTATATATTCCTTTAAATATACGTTTCATATCTTCTTTTGTTTCACAAATAAATACCTTCTTTTTGCCTTCAAAGTCACACTTCCAATATGCAACACTATTAGATGGTTTAATTATTATAGGAAAAGAAAAACTAGGCATATATTTTTTATAATCGTCATATGTACAAATCTCAGTTTTTGGATATTTTAATCCATATTTATCACATGTCTTATAAAATTGTTCTTTTAAAACTAGTTTATCCATTAATTTCTTATCAACATATGGAATTATGTACTTATTTTTTAATTTAGACTTATTATTAATAATTAATTTCATATATACATCACTACATGCTATTAATATTAAGTCTATATCTTCGTAGTTTTTCTTTATCTCAAGTAATTTTTTTACAAATACTTCATCTTCTTCTAATCTTTCCTCTTTTATTGGAATTATTAGCTTGCTTCCAAGAGTCTCTCTTGCATCTCTTTTTCCAAGTGCAATTGATTTTATATTATATCCCTCATAAAATGCTAATGCCATACCATAAACATTTCTATCACTACCTAATAATACTGGTATGAATTTTTTATTTTTCATATTAACACCTCCTTATAATTATACCACCTTTAAAATAAAAAAGGTAGCTAAAAAACTACCTATTATTCCACCTATATCCTGAACCTACACCAGGTCTTGACCCATTCATAGGATAAGTACCAATTGGGTATTCTACCACGTGAGATTTATAACCTGTATAATAATCTTTATAATAATATCCTGTTGAAAAGGCAACGTGTAAGTGAGGTGGCATCCTATAACTAGTATAATATTCCTTACCAGTGTTACCTACAAGACCAATTACCGTATCTTTATATACATCTTGACCTTCTGATACACTTATTTTTGATAAATGACAGTACCATGTTGTATATTTTTTACCATTTACATAATGCCATACAAATACTTGGTTTCCACAAGAATCTCCACCTCTTTTAATAAATCCTACTGTTCCATTTGCAACTGCATAAGCTGGAGTTCCTGCTGCTGCTGAATAATCTGTTCCAAAATGATATCTTCCAAAAGATGAACGATATCCAGGTAAACTAGTTATATAGCTACTAACTAAAGGCCTATACCAGTCTGTACCAGGTGATATGTAAGAAACGTTTCCTCCTCCACCTGTATTTTTTTTAGGATATAATCTGCTATAACATTTTGACTGAGTTTCACTTGATTTACATCCCTTAGCCTTTAAATTATCTATAATTTTTTTCATATCACTTATTTCTTGTGATAAACTTTTTTCATCACTATTTAAAGTAGCAGCTTGATTATTTAATTTTGATAATTCTGTATTCAAATCATTTTGCAACTGCTTTAGTTCTTCTTTCTTTTGTTTTAGTTCTTCTTTTACTCTATTATTTTGATCTATCATATCATTCATTTCTTTTATTGTTTTTTTATTATAACTTGAAATTTGTTCAGTTATTGATAATCTATAAATCAAATCAGTTAAGCTTTCAGCTCCCATAATATACTCAAGCATAGCTGAACCACTAGAAGATACTTGATAATATCTCATTAAATTTTGAATTTCTTCATTCTTTTTTACTATCTTTTTTTCTAATTCTTCACTTTCTTTTGTTTTTTCAATTATATCTTTTTCAGCTTTTGATATTTTAGAATTAATTGTTGATATATTATTTTGAACCTGTTTTATTTCTTCTGCTGTTATTGCTTGTTTTGCTTTATTTTCATCTAATTTTTTTTGTTTTTCATTTAATTCATTTTCTATCTGACCTATTGTTTTTTCTGCATGTAATGTAGTTATTGGAAGTATAAATGCTATTAAAAATATTATTAATATTGTTATATTTTTCTTCATTATATCTTTAAATACTTCTTTACTGCTCTATAACTTCCAAACATACCAACTACAATACCTAATCCAACTAAAATTAATGAAATTACATAAACAAATGGTTCAGCAGGTACTAATTTTATAAATGGAGAGAATAACTGACCACTAAAATGTTTATATAATGCTGAATAGCCATATATAGTAACTATAACAGGTATTAGAGAACCAAGAAATCCTAAACAAAATCCTTCTATTACAAATGGTTGTTTAATTGAAAAATTTGACGCTCCAACAAGTCTCATAATTTCTATTTCTTTTTTTCTTGAGAAAATAGTTATTTTTATTGTATTTGTTATTAAGAATAAAGTTACTAAAACTAGTGCAACCATTGCTATTATAATACCTTTTTCAATAGCTTTAAAAACAGTTAATAATTGTTCAACCATACCTTGACCATATTTTACTTCTACAATTCCGCCAATGTCTTTTATTTTATTTGCTGTTTTTGATATTTTGTTAGAATCCTTTACTTTTATCTGCAATGTATCATATAAAGGATTATTATCATCAGACCATGTATCTATTATACTTGATAAAGTATCTGATGTATCTTTCATTTCTTTTGCAATTTCTGTTTTTGATTCAAATTTTACACTTTCTACATTATCAAATTTTTCTATTGCTTCTTTTATTTGATCCTCTTGTTCTTTCGTTGAATTAACATCCATAAAGGCTATTATTGTAAAATCTTCTTTTACTATATTTGTTATATTTTCAACATTAAAAGACACAACTAATGCTATCGCAACTATTAAAAGGGTAATTGCTATACATGAAATAGATGCTATTGATAAACTAAAGTTTCTACCAACACTCTTAAATCCATCTCTTATATTTCTTTTTAAAATTCTAAACGCTTTCATTTATATAAGTCCCCTTTTCATAATCTTTTTTTAATTTTCCATTTTCTAAATATATAACTCTCTTTTTCATTTTATCAACCATTTCCCTATCATGTGTTGCCATTACAATAGTAGTTCCAAGATCATTTATTTTTTGAATTACTTGCATAACTTCCCAACTAGTATCAGGATCAAGGTTACCAGTTGGCTCATCACAAATTAATAATTTAGGTGAATTAACAATTGCACGAGCTATTGCAACACGTTGTTGTTCTCCTCCTGATAACTGAGAAGGATAACTCTTTGTCTTTGATTTTAATCCTACTAGTTCTAATGCCTTAAGTACCTTTTTTCTTATTTCATTTGTTGGTAACCCATATATTTCAAGTGCAAAAGCAACATTTTCATACACAGTTAGTTTTGGAAGCAATTTATAGTCTTGAAACACTATACCAATTTTTCTTCTTAACTTATAAACCTTACTATTTTTTACTTTCGCTACATTTATACCACCAAGTATTATTTCACCATTAGATGGTCTTTCTTCTCTGTATAACATTTTTATCATTGTTGATTTACCAGAGCCTGATGCACCAATTATAAATACGAATTCTCCTTTTTTAATAGCTAAATCCATATCATATACAGCATGCACTCCATTTTTATATGTTTTATCAACATTTTTAAATCTTATGAATTCCACTTACAACACCTCTTATTCTTCCATAAGTACCTTCTGCTTGATAAGCATCGGTAGCAACTATTACTGCATTCTCATCTATTTCATGTATTCCTTCTTTAACTCTAAAATATTCGGAAGTCGGAATAACACTCATTAACATTTTTCTCTTCTTATTTGAATAACCGCCTACTGTTTCTATTATTGTAACACCAAGATTAAGTGAATTTATTAAGTAATCAACTATTTCTTCATCTTCTGATGTTGTTATATATAAAGCTTTTGTACTAGCTATTCCAAGAACTACTTTATCAACCATTAAACTTATTATATAAAGTACTATTAGAGCATATAAAACTCTTGTCCATCCAAAGAAGAATCCTCCAGCTAAAACTATAAGTCCATCTGTAAACATCATTGATGTTCCAATTGATACTTTAAAATATTTTGCAAATATCTGATTTAATATATCTGTTCCACCAGTAGTAAATCCTGTTTTAAACACTATACCAGAACCGATTCCCATACATACTCCACCAATTATTGCTATTAATAGTAAATTATCATTTGATATTGAAAATACATCTCCAATATTACGTGTCAAGTATATAAATAAAGGATATAATAGAGAACCAACAAGAGATTTTAATGATTCTTTTTTACCAAGTGCTATAAAACTTATAATTAATAAAATTAAAGTTAATATAACAATCATTAAAGTAGGATCTATTAATTTTTTTGTTATAATTGCAATACCTGCAACACCACCATATACTATGTTATTTTTTAAGAAAAACAAATTATAAGCAATAGCATATAGCAAAACTCCACATATTAATAAAATATATCTTTTTAATAAGTGTGCATGTTCAACTATTCTTAATATTCTGTCACTATGCTTACGTCTAAATCTACTAAATATTCTCATCTTTTTTCTCCCTCTTTAAATAGCTATCAATAAATTCATCTATATAACCATCTAAAACTTTATTAATATTTGATGTTTCATACCCTGTTCTATGATCTTTTATTAATGAATAAGGATGAAGTACATAACTCCTTATTTGAGATCCAAATTCTATATTATTACTACCTTTTAATTCATTTATTTTTGATTGTTTTTCTTGTAATTTTATATTATAAATTTTGCTTTTTAATACATTTAAAGCTGTTTCCTTGTTTTTTATTTGGCTTCTCTCATTTTGACAAGTTACAACTAAATTCATCGGTAAATAAGTAATTCTTACAGCACTATCCGTGGTGTTTACACCTTGTCCTCCTGCTCCACTACTTCTATAAACGTCTATTTTTAAATCAGTTTCTTTTATTTCCATATCAATTGCATCATTAAATTCTGGTATAACATCAACTGCTGCAAATGAAGTATGTCTTCTATTATTGGAATCAAATGGTGATAATCTAACTAATCTATGAACACCTTTTTCTGATTTTAAGTATCCATAACAGAATTTTCCTTTTACTAAGTAAACAATACTTTTAATGCCTGCCTCATCACCCTTTTGTTCTGACAAAACTTCATACTTATACTTTTTTTTATCAAAATACTTAGTATACATTCTAGATAACATAAGAGCCCAATCACAACTTTCTGTTCCACCTGCACCTGCATGAATTTCAAATATAGCATTATTTTTATCATATTTACCATTTAAATAAGCTAATGTACTTAACTTTTCTAACTCTTTATTTATTGAAATAACATCATTTTTTAGTTCATTTATAAACTCTTCTTTTTCTAGCATCTCATAATATTCTTCTATATCATTTATCTTCTTTTTTAGTTCAATTACTGGTTTAATAACCTCATTATTTGAACTTAATTTCTGCACTAAAGTATTAGAATCATTTCTATCCCAAAATGAACTTTCTTTCATGTCTTCTTCTATTTTTTTATTCTCATTAATTAGTGAATCAACGTCAAAGATTCCTCCATATTAAATCGAATTTTTGTTTCATTTTATTAATATCTTCTATATTAAATTCCATATCATCACCTATTTTAATTATAACACGTAATATTTAATATGTAAATTAATCTTATTTAATATATTGTTTTAACATTTTCCACTATTTGCATTTATATTATATAAATCTTAATCTTTATTTATTTTGAAATTTAAAATCTTTAAAACCCAACATTTTGTTGGGCTTTAAGTATTATGAACAATTTAAATTAAAATTAAGTGGTATTTTATGAGTTATATTTTTTTCTTATCATTACTCATTTGTATTTCTAAATATAAATCACCAGTTTTAAATTTTTTACAAAGTTTAGAATAATTATCCACATTAAAAGAAACTTTTTTTAAAAATTCTTCTAATGAAATTTTATCACCTTCATAAGTATAAGAAGATACTTCTTTTGTTACTAACACTATAAAATTAATTTTCTATTTTTTATAATTAAAAATAACTGGTGATATACCACATGCTTGCGTATAAGGTATATTATTATTAGGTTCTATTTTATAAAAATAACAAATAAATGCAGAAATGTTAACACCACTTGTAACACAAATAATAGTATCATCTTCTTCATATTTTTTTACAATATCATCTATAGCTTGCATATTAAGTTTTAAAGCCTCTTTCCACTCCATATTAATCTCATTAAATCTATCATCAAAATATATTGGTGCATTAATGTTTTGATTTATTATCTGAGCTGTATGTAAACACCTTTTATATGGAGAAGTTATAATGGCTTTTATTTTAAATTTTTTTAACGTTTCTGAAAATAAGGTTGCTTCTTTTATTCCTCTTTCAGTAATATCATCTTCCTGCATTAATTTTGAATCAACTATATTCTCATTTCTATCCCTTTCAGCATGATGAACATAAATTATTTTCATTCTTATCAACTCCTTATATTATTATACTTTTAATCTCTTATTTATAACTTTTTTGAAATTATATTTCTTTTTCTAATTTTATTTAAAATTAACCTTTAGAAATACTTTTTTACCCTTTTGAAGAATTAATGAATTATCAGTTAAATCTTTATCAGTTATTGTTTGATTTATTGAACTAATTTTTTCTTGGTTAAGTGATATACCATTTTGTTCTATTAACCTTCTAGCTTCTGACTTAGATGTTACTAATTTAGATGCAACAAGTAAATCAATTATATTAATATTTAATAAATCTTTAGATAATTCTGTACTTGGCATATTTTCTGATACACCTTTGTTACTAAATAATTCTTCTGCTGTCTTTTGAGCTTTTAAAGCTTCCTCTTCTCCATGAACTAATTTAGTCACTTCAAATGCTAATAACTTTTTAGCTTCTCTAATATCCTTTTTACAAAGTTCTTTAATATCAGATATTTCCATTCTTGTAAAGAAAGATAAGCTTCTTTCTACATCTTCATCAAATGAATTAATCCATGCTTGAAAAAAGTCAAATGGTGTAGTCTTATCTCTTGATACCCATAATGTACCACTAGCTGTTTTGCCCATTTTTTCACCATCTGCTTTAATTAGTAAAGGACAAGTCCACCCAAATAATGGATCTATTTTTTTATCTTCACTAAATCCTATCTTACGTGATAAATCCGCTCCTGCTAAAATATTACCCCATTGATCTGAACCACCGATTTGTAATCTGCAACCAAATTCTTTATTTAAATGTACAAAGTCAAAAGCTTGCATTAACATGTATCCCATCTCCAAGAATGTTAATCCACCCGTTTCTAATCTCTTTTTGTAGCAATCTGCTGATAGCATATTATTGACATTAAAATGAACTCCAATATCTCTCATAAAATCCACATATGTTTTGTCGCAAATCCAATCTGCATTATCTACTATAATAGCAGGATTATCACCATCCGTTCTTACAAACCTTTTAACTAGTTCTTTTACTTCAGCTTTATTGTGTGCAACTTCTTCTTTTGATAACATTTTTCTCATATCACTTTTACCTGTTGGATCTCCAATTAAAGCAGTAGCTCCACCTATTAATATAATTCCATGATGTCCAAAATCTTGAAGCCATCTAAACATTGTTAATGCAAAGAAGTGCCCTATATGTAGACTATCTGCAGTTGGATCAATTCCTAAGTAGAAAGTCATAGGTTCTCCATTAACTAAATCAATAATTTCTTGTTCATGTGTAAGGTTTTTAACATAACCTCTTTCTTTTAGAATATCAAATAATTTCTTTTCCATTTCTATTTCCTCCTAAATAATTTGTACAGTTAATTAAATTACAATCATCAAAGTAATAATAGTAATAGTCACTATCCATACAAATCACCTCCTTGAAAATAAAAAAGAGCAATCAATCCATAAAGGACGAATTGCTCGTGGTACCACCTTTGTTTGTAATAATAGTTTATTACCTCTTATTGATAACGGATACTATCCGACTTAAAATCATCATTTGTAATTCATCATCTTAATTTTGTTTGTTTCCACCAATCACAAACTCTCTATAAATTATATTAAAATAATTACTTCGAACGAATCGCTTTTTAATTAACTAACATAATTGTACTATATTTTATGCTTTTTTGCAAATCCGATGACTTTTATATTTTTTCACCGAACCACATTGTAAAATATTAAAACAATCGATTAATTTTTCCTTTTAAATTGTTATTTTTTATTTTAATTTAATAATTTTTTATAATTTGATTCAAAATTCAGTAAAGTTTGCATTGCGCTTATAACTGCTGAAGATTCAAATACATCTCTTCTGTAATACCCATTTGTAAGATATCCAGTTATTCCGTTATCCTTTTTATTATTACTATTATTAAGAATATTTTCAATAACTTTATTCAAAGAGTTTCCATCCTTAACATAATTAAACATTCTTTCAGTAATTTGAAGTCCATTTGATTTACCAATAAATTCATTACCATTTTTATCTAATATTGATGCATAAGTAACAATAAAATATGTATTATCTATCTTCTCATATACACCTTCAATACTTACTAATAAATCAAAAGAAATATCGTTTTCTACGCAATAATTATATAAATTTTTATTTCTGTTTCTTGCTCCTATTAGGGTTTAATCATTAATAGGTTTAGAATTTACTTGAGAATTAACACTAACAGGGATAATAGAAACATCATCAAAACCTAATTCTTTCATTGCAATTAAAATTGATCTTTGTTTGGAAACATTTGTAGAACCTAAAATTATTTTCATACTTTTTCCTTTCTAATTTTTTATAAAACAAACTATTTACCACAACATTGTTTATATTTCTTTGCGCTGCCACAAGGCCTTTGATATTATGGATTTTGGGAGTACTCCGCAGCACTCAGTAACCCTAGCAGAACTTATCTAATGTAAATGTTAAATATTTTTGCAGAATTTATCTATGTTTATGTGAAATTTCATAATTTTCTAAATTTTGATTTTCGGATGAAGCATATTCTTGCCGTTTAACAAGTTTTTTGTGTGTTGGAAACAGTCCACCACAGACTGTTGGGATTTGATGAATATCAGTAATACTTCCATCTAATAAATAATTTGTTCTAACTCTTTCCAGATTACAATCTATACCATCAGTCAATGACAAATATGATATACCATCAAGTTGTACATCTGATTTTCTAATAATATCTGATATTTCTTCAATTTTTTGATGTTTATATGAATAAACTTGCTCGAGCGTAACATCAGGATTATTGCCAAATAATCTAGGTATCTGAGTCCTACCTAACGACATATCAAACTCAGTAATCTGAATTTTCTTTTCGGCTCTTTTTTGTAAGATTCTAAAGTCTTCAAAACAACGTCTAATTTTATTTTCATCTTCACTGATTGTTATATGCATCTGCGAACCCAAAGTATCAATTAATCCAGGACGCTTAGAATCGATTTCATCTAACACTTCAAATACTTTTTTTCTTCTTTCATCATCTTCTAAAAATGGTTCATTATATAAGAAACTTACGCCATCAGGTTTATGTTGTAAAGCATAATCAAAAGCTGGTAGAAGTTCATCCATGGTTATACCATATTTACTTTCCCATATATTATAATATTCTCCATTAGCATTTTTTTCAAAACTAACAATTTCATTAAATAAATCTACTGCATTTATTAAAGGCATATCTTGTCCATTAACATTAAATCTATGATTTTGATTATAATCATTTATAAAATCAATACTTTCTTTAACATAGTCTTTTATAATTTTTAATATTTCTTCTTTAGATTTTCCAATAAATAGACTTTCCATACCATCTTTTACTAACAATGAATGATATCTAACTTGTTTGCCATTTCGATATGCAAAATCTAAATCTCTTTTTGCAAAATAAAAATCAAATCTTTTATCAGGATTATTCTCATCATATAAATCATTTACTACATTATATATTCTTCCAGATCCTATTAACATACTATTAAAATTATCTAAGTTTCTGTTTAACAAAACCATTTCTTCATATAAATCATCTGTTTTAAGTTGATCTCTTTCTGTAGAAACAAAATGATGCCTCATATCAAATATTTCTTCATAATTGGTAGGATATTTATTTTTAATAAACTCTCTTAACCAAGGCATAATTTCAGGAGAATTATTTGATATTGCATTTTTGATTATATCTATATCATTTTCTTGAATGCCACAATGTCTAAGTTTATTTTCAATCTTAATTTCATTATCTGCATCATGAAATACCATAGTATCTTGATAACTCTTAAAAACTTTTTTCTTAAAATCATCCAAAGGTAAAGTTATCAAGTTTTCTAAATCTTCTTTACTATAATTATATTTTATTTGGTCACAGTGAATAATAAAGTTAATTAGTTCACTACTATCTTTACATTGTATTATAGATAGTAGGTCAATTTGTTCCGCACTAAAATATCCACCAATAATATCTGTATTAACTTGCAAACAATTTACATCCATAAATATCTTCTCCTAATTATATTATACCATTAAAATAAGGCATATTTGTTTTATTTTTTGCAAATTTTATTATAAAAATGATTTTTAGATACGTTTTGTATTCAAATTGAGAATTATGTTTCTATATACGCTAAACCTTTATATTGTAAGGTTTTACGAGCTTATTTACCGCAGCGCTATTTATACTTCTTATCCTAATATTTTTTTAGTTAATTTATATTAGATATTATACTATTTTTATATTACTAAACAATCAATTTGCTCAAATTCGATCAAATTAAATCTTATTCACTTCATTTTCAAAATTTAATAACTTTTGTTATATTTATCATTATTTTTTTCCAATTATTCCGTAATATCTTCTGATTAATTTGATACCTTTTTCAGTAGTGTTTTGTTCAACATATTTTTCAAACATTTTCTTCTCTATTGGTCTTCTTTCATATTCTTTAAATGATTCTTCGGAAAAGTCATCTAATATTGGTGTTTTAATTAATAATGCATATAAATCTTCTTTTGTTTTGAAGTACTCTATTACATGGAGTGGGATTAATTCAACTTCTTTAAATCCTGCATCCATTATTGCTTCATAATCTATTAAGCTTACAGGTTTAACATCGTGATATGCTTGTCCTCTTTTAAACATTCTTTTTAAAGACCAACAATCCAATTTATCAACACCTCTTATAACAAGTTGTCCACCTTTTTTTAATGTTTTATATATTTGCAGTGGATCAATTATTGTATGACGCGCTGTTACTAAATCAAAGTAATTATCTGGAGTATTCATTTTTAGATTGTCCATAACTCTAAATGAAATATTCTTTCTTCCACTTTGTAATAAATTTTTATTAGCTGTTTCTATCATTTCATCAGAGAAATCTGTTCCCAATATTTCAGCACAATTCGGAAAATTTTTAAGTACTTTTTCTCCTGCTGCTGTTCCCAAATCTAAAATTTTTGTATTTTCTTTTACACGTTTTTTTATTTCATCTTCATAAATCCAATTTGTAATTACTTCGCTAGTATAGTCTATATCTTCAAAAGACCAATTAGCTATTTCACTATAAAAATCATGTTCGTTTGTTTTCATTTTCTACCATCCTCTCTTAATCTAAAATATGATTGTATATAAAAAGAACCTCCTTTCATGAATACAACACAAAAAACAATCACAAAATTAATGTGTATATTTTTTGTCATTCATGAGGAGATTCTTAAGACTCTTCATTATTCCTTTAAACATTTATTTATCTGGTAGTAAAACGCGAATGACCAATTGATTTACTACATTTGAATTATAACAAATTAGTACTAATATGTCAAAAAGCACTACAAACAAAAAGGATGTCAGCATTTAAAAATGTTGTCTGCATCCTTTTTACTTATTTTTTAATTCTGTCCGCATTATTTATGCTGTGTAGACAAATTTATCATTTTTTCTATTTTTAACAATTTCTTATTTTATAAGGGCTTGTGAGGCTATTTACCACAACAATTTTTGTACTTTTTGCCGTTTCCACATGGTAAGATATTAAAACAACCTTGTAATTTTTTCCTTTTTAATTGGTGTTTTTTATTTTAAATCTATATTTTTTTACTGAAATATTGCAAGTTCTTATTCAATAACTTATCTAAAAAAATTTATTTTTTATTACAGCTTTTTGATATCGGTATACATTCTAGGATGATATCCTTTTTTATTATAAAAATTAATAGCATTTTCATTATAAGCAAAAACATCAACCAAAACATATTCACAATTATTAAACTTAAAATATTCTTCCATCTTATCCATTAAAACTTGTCCAACACCTTTACTTCTAATTTTATTTGTAACGATTAATTCTGTAATTTCTCCTCTTTTAGGACATTTATAGTCTAGATAATCATATTCGTCATATGTAGGAATCGTACCCATAATAAGTCCGATTACTTTATTGTTTTCTACTGCTAAATAGCATTTACCATTATTCTTATTAACATCTTCTAAATCTAAAACTGCCATTTTTTCTCTATATTCAGGATGAACTTGATCCAAATGATCTTTATCTATTGATACTATATACTCTTCAAGTTCAACTAATAAGTCTTTAACATCTTCTATATATTTATCTTCATATTCTATTACTTGCATTTTTTAATCACCTCAAATACTTCAAATATCACTTTAGTATTTTCATTAAAATTAGGATCTATTTTTTTAAAAAAATTCATATGATTTTCTTTCCATTCATTTAATGATTTATCCTCACCCTCTAATTTTGCTAAATCCCATGTAATATTTTTAAATTCAGTAATAATAACATTAATTGTTTTTATAAAGCATACATTGTTATCTTTTAAATCAGTCAATATTGATATATTCCCAACTTTTGAAACATTATCCAGTTCATATAAAGATGTAGTAGCTGTCTTTTTACCATCTAATACAAGATTAACTAATCTATCTACATCAATTCCAAAAGTCCATCTATCGGGTTTATTTAATAGAACTATCATTTTTTC
>JALEND010000043.1 GCA_022768045.1 Mycoplasmatota bacterium
ATGTTACGAAAATAGATAAAGATTCAGTTACAGTTGCTTTATTAAAAGAAAATACAAAAATATCCATAGGAGATACTGTTTATAGAACTAATGAAGAGTTTACTGGAAAATATTCTAATTACTCAATTGGTAGAATAATAGATATTTTTGGTAATGATAAATTAAGTGATAAAAAGTTTGATGACTTAGTTAGATTAAAAATAGAGGAAGAAAACATTCCAATAATGGATAGAACTAGTGTTTCAAGACCATTTTTAACTGGTGTAGCTGGTATAGATTTAATGTATCCAGTTGGTAAAGGTCAAAGACAATTAGTAATTGGTGATAAAAAAACTGGAAAAACACAATTATGTCTTGATGCAATTGTTAACCAAAAAGGTAAAGATGTGATATGTATATATGTTGCAATAGGAAAAACAAAAAAAGAAGTTAAAGAAATATATTATGAACTTGCTAAGAAAAATGCACTAGAGTATACCATTATTTTAACTGCTTTTAATGATGAGAAACCTCCTGTAATAGCACTTACTCCTTATTTTGGATTATCTATTGCAATGCAATTTTTAAGTCTTGGAAAAGATGTATTTGTTGTTATAGATGATTTAAAAAGACATGCTGATGCTTATCGTGAAATAAGTTTATTATCAGGTAAGGCTCCTGGAAGAGATGCTTACCCAGCTGATATATTTTATGCACATTCAAGGCTTCTTGAAAAAGGTTGTCAACATAAAAATGGGGGTTCTATTACCATAATGCCTATTGTAGAAACAAAGGGTGGAGATATAACTGATTATATTTCAACTAACATAATTTCTATAACAGATGGACAAATAGTTTTATCAGCTAAAAACTTTCAAAAGGGACAAAAACCAGCAATTAATTATGGACTTTCTGTATCAAGATTAGGTGGTGCAGTACAAAGTAACTTAATAAAAAGTATAGGTTCAGCTGTAAGGCAAAAATTACTTAGTTATCTTGAAACAAAAGATGTATATGAAATGGCTAACATTGATGAAATGTCTATTGAGTTACAAAATAAGATGAGAGAAGGAAAAGAAATTTCTGATAAGTTAAAACAGTATAAGTATTCTCCTTTAACTGAACAAGAAATATATGATAGATTTAAAGATATTACTGAAAAAAAAGAAGTGGAAGTAAATAATGACTGATATAAAAGGAATAGTAAAAATAATGAACTTCCATTCATTATTAAGAGTTGATAAATCAAAAAGAACAGCTGAAAAGTATTTTAAGGTATCTGAGGAATTAGATAGTATGATAGTTCAATTACTTTATAATAGAAACTTAACGTTAGATAAAAAGGTAATAACAGCAAATAAAAATGGTAAAGTAATAAATATTTATCTTGGAAATGACTTAGGATTTTGTGGGAACTTTAACTCTAAAGTAAATAAAGAATTAAATATGGATTTAGATGATGATTTGAAGATAGTAATTGGTAAGAAAATTCATATTAATAATAAAGAAAATGTAATACTAAATATGAGCAAAGAAGAGTTTACTGGTAGTGGTTTTAATAAGGTACAACAAATAATAAATGATACTTTAATTAATAGAACTTGTAAGGAAATAAATGTTATATATAATGAGTATCACAACATAAATAATATAGAATTTGTTAAGAAAAAATTATTTCCAGTAGAATTTAGTAAGAAAGATATAAATGATAGCTATGACTTTGTAATAGAAACAGATGTTAATAAAGTAATTGCAAAGATGGTATCACTTTATATTTGTCATCAACTTAAAATAATGGAACAAAATAGTTATGCTAGTGAAAATGTTATGAGGCAGCAAGTTACAAGAGAGTCACTAAAAAAGATAGATGAGTTAAAAGAAGAAAAGTACAAGAAATTTCAAAAACAAATTAGTAATTATAGAGGAAATGTAGGTGATGAAAATGATAGGTAAAATATTATCTGTATCAGAGTTAAATGTTGAAGTTTTATGCTATGACAAAAGTTTAAAAGTAAATGATGTTTTAGCAGTTAATATTAAAAATAATATATATAAATTTCAGGTGGTAGAATTAAATAATATGATAGCAACTACTATTCCTCTAGACAGTGTTATAGGTCTAAGTAAAGGTATTGAAGTACAAAAAATTAGTGAGGGTTTATCTATTGAATATTCTGATCAAATACTAGGTAAGGTATTTGGACCTTATGGTAATTTAATAGATAATAACGTAATAGAATCGGTTAATAAAAGAGACATAAAAGATAAGGACTTAAATTTATCTGAAATAAATGTTGATAGTGATATACTATGGACTGGTATTAAAGTAATAGACTTTTTTGCACCACTTTCTAAAGGATTTAAGATGGGATTACTTGGAGGAGCTGGTGTAGGTAAGACAGTTCTTATTAAAGAACTTATTAATAATGTATATAAGAGCTTATCTTCAAACGCAGTATTTATAGGTGTTGGAGAAAGATCAAGAGAAGGAAAAGAATTATATGATGAAATGAAAGAATCTGGTCTTTTAGAAAAAATATCTATGGTATTTGGACAAATGGGAGAAAACTCTGTTGCAAGATCTACTTCTGTTTATAGTGGACTTACATTAGCTGAGTATTTAAGAGATGAAAAAAAGCAAGACGTATTATTATTTATAGATAATATATATCGTTATGTACAAGCTAAATCAGAAATATCTTCTGAGTTAAAAAGAGTACCAGTTGAAAATGGTTATCCAACTACTATGATATCTGAGGTAAGTGAAATAGAAGAGAGAATTAATTCTACTTCGAATGGTTCAATAACTTCATTTCAGGCAATATATATACCAGCTGATGACTTAACAGATGAAGCTGTACAAACTATTACATCACATATGAATGGTCAAATAGTATTGGATAGAAAGGTTGCTGAAAAAGGTTTATATCCAGCTGTAAATGTATTTAAGACAACTAGTAGTTTAATAGATGTTGATAAAATTGGTAAGTTACATTATGATTTAGTAGAAGAGACACTAAGATATTTAACTAGGTATGAAGAGTTAGAAGAAATAATAGCAGTACTTGGTATAGATGAGTTATCTAGTGAGGATAAGAAAATATTTTATCGTTCAAGAAAACTTAGAAACTACTTTACTCAACCAATGTTTGTAGCAGAAAATTATACTAATATTCCTGGTAAGTTTGTTAATATTAAAAATGTGTTAGTAGACGTTAAAAACATATTAGATGGTGTATATGATAATGTACCAGAAGATGATTTCTTATATATAGGTGGATATGATGAATAATATCTTAGTTAAGGTTTTTACACTAAAAAATGGATTAGAGTGTTTTGGAGAAGTATCAATAGTAAGAATAAAAAGTAAGGATTATAATCTATTAATAATGAAAGATTATATGCCTATAATAGGTGAAATAGATGGTAATTTAGAAATAGAGGGTGTAGATATTAATAAAGAATATAAAAATATAAAAGGTTATTATATGCATTATGATAATACTTTTAATATTATTATAGAGGGAGAATAATGGAAGAAATAATATATTATCTTGGGCAATTATTTAACTTTTTGCTAGTGTTTTTCATTGTAGTAGTATTAATATTTGTTGTATTTAAAATAGCTTTAAAACACTCTAACATAAATGAAGGTAAAATTAAAATATATGGAATATTTATGGGCCTTAAAAATAGTGAAATGTTATCAATTGGTATCTTAACTATTAAGTATGCATTTATTATATGGCTTATAATAGGGGTCAATACTGAAAACTATATATATTTAATAATATTATTAATGCTTAGTATTTTATATAATATAATTAATAAGAGGTTTTTATCAATTATATTTGATGTAATAAACTCACTTGTTATATATATTGCCTTTGTTTGTAAAAATACTTTCTTTGAGTATTTAAATAACGTTAAATTTGAATGGTATGTATTAATACTTGGAATATTTATATGTTTATTTTTATTCTTATATGCTAATTATTTCTTTATAAAAGACATAGATTTTGTTTTAAAGAAAAATGAGTTTGTTAAAAATAAAATAAGTGGTAAAAAGGAGAGGCGAAATGGAAAAAGTAAAAAAGTTCTTAAACACAAAAAAGGGTAGAATAATAATTTCAACGGTAATATTTATAGTTTTAGCAATTATGGTTTTAATATCTATTTTAATGAGAGAAAAAATAACTACTATTACTATTAATCAAGATGTGTATCAAATAATTAATGAAGAAAAAATAGAGTATAACACGGATGTGGTAATAGATTCTAAAACTAATACAATTACCCAAATAAAAAAAGATAAAAAGAAAATGAACTTAGATTCTAATCCAATATATTATAAAAACGATGATAAGGTTATTTTTCCACAAAATATGTCTATTGTTTTTCCTAAATCTAATGTAGAACAATTAAAGGTTAATTATTTTACAACAGTTAATAAAGAAGGAAAAACAATATATATAGATGGAACTATTAAGAAAAGTCCTTTATATAATTGTTTCTTATATGATGGTGATAATACATACTTTTTTATTGAAGAAACTGATATAGAGTTTAATGGTAAAACTTATAAATTATCTCCATTATCATATGTAATACTTAATTATGATAATAATATTCAAATATATGATTATAAAGAAGATAAAATATATTATGAAGAAATAGGTGATAAAGAGGTTTTTGCTAAAACAGAATCTTATACTATAAATTTAAGTATAGATGCTGTTGAATTAGGTGATAAACAGCGTTTACTTATGAAACAATTAGATTACTTAAAAAACTTAAAAGAAAGCAACTTAAAATAGTTGCTTTTTTAAGTTATAGTGTTTAAAAAAAGTATTAAAATATGTTATAATATACTATGTATAAATGTAGAATAAGGAGGTACATAATAATGAAAAAACTATTTGTGTTATTAGGCTTATTAGCAGTATCCTTATTCGTACTTATCTATGGTAGATATAGAGTATATACTACAATAGATATAAATGGTTATGCTATAACAAGTGATAGTGTAACAAAGAACTTATATAGTGCTAAAATAGATGAAAAAAAAGATAAAGTAGATTATACAAAAGTAAAAGAATATGACACTATATATAAAAGATTAGATAATTTATACGTAGGAGAAAAAAGTAAGAAAAACATTAATAAAAGTTATCCTATATTTTCTAAAGATAATTCCCGTATAATAAATATATCACCAGGTAGTATGTTAATAGATGATAAGTTTAATACTTATACTGGGTATAACAGTTTTATATTAACAGAAGGTAAATTATATAATACTTCAGATAATGAATTAGCTGATAATAATAATTATATATTATTAAACGTAAATGAAGGTATATATATTAATTCAAAACCAGTTACAATTACATATGATGATTTAGTTGATGTAAAAATAAAGTCTAATAGTATAATATATTTTTCTCAAAATACAATAAAGTACTATGAATTAGAAAATGGTAAATTTATATATAATAAAAAAGAGGGTATAGATTTAGCCTCTAAAATTAAGTTTGGGGATAAAGAATTAACTTATGAAAAATTATTAAATAAATTGGGTTTAAACATAAAAAAAGAAGAAGTTAAATTTGATACAACAACTAAATTAACTACAAAAAAAGAAGAAGAAAAAGAAGAAGTTAAAACAACTCAAAAGAAAGAGGAAGATAAAACTCCTATAAAACAAGATTATGTTAAACCTTCTATTACTTTATCTAATGAAAAAACAGATGTATATTCATTTACAGCTGATTTAAAAGTAAATGATCCAGCTGCTGCTATTAAGAAGAATCCAACATTTGAAGTAGAAGTTGATGGAAGCATATACTTAAGAAAAACGTTTGCAGCACAATCTAGTGCCATAGAATTATCTGGTTTATTACCAAATAAAACATTTAAAATAAAAGGTACTTATACTTATGTAAATCAAAATGGTAGTTTGGTAGAAAAGACTTTTTATGAACAAGAATTTAAAACTAAAGATATAAGTGAATTAAATGATGTAGAATTAACAAAAGACATAGAAAATATATATTCAAAAAAAGTAGAGTTAACTAACTTAGGTATAAATAATAAATTAGATGATGAAGTATTAAAAGGAATTAAAAAGATAACTTTAAAAATAGGAGAAGAAGAATACATACTTTCATCAAAAAATGTATCAAAAATAAAAAAATTAGAAAAAATAACTTATGAAACATCAGAAACATTAAGTTCAAATACTGATTATAATTATGAAATTATAATATATGATATAGCACAAAATAAATTAAGAACTAAAAATGCAACAGGAAATGCAAGAACTGCAAAACAAGCTCCAAAAGTTAGTGTTAACGTAGATGAAAGTGATCTAACAATACTAGATTTATCACTTAGTATTATAAATAAAGATGATGTTAATTTAAATAACTTAAAATATGTTATATCTAACTCTTTAGGTAAGATAATAAAAGAAGAAAATATAGATAGTAGTTATAAATTTAGGGTAAGTGATTTAGATGCAAATGAAGTATATCAAATAGATATATATGCTGATTATGATTTAGAAGATGGTAAAGGAAATATATTAAATGGACTTTTAGGTAGTGTAAAAGCAAGTACTAATCCATTATCAACACTAGGTTATGTAAGAATAAGTTTAGAAGAACAAGAAATAACTAGAAACAAAGCTTCATTTGAATTAGCTTTAAATAATAAAAGTACTGACCCTAAGTTATTATCACTACTTGATAGTATAAATATATCAATACTAGATGAAGAAGGAAATAAAGTAGATAATAAAATAATTAATGGTGATGATTTAACACTTTTAAAACAAGATGAAAAAATTAACTTTAACTTTGAAAACTTAACTTCAAATACAAAGTATACATTTGACATTAAAAGTAATATTAAACAAGGAAGTAAGGTATATACATTTGATGTATTAAACAGTTTAAAAAGCTTTAAAACTCATAAAAAAGATGCAGAAGTATTAATTATTAATAAATTTGCTAATGAAAACATGATTGATTTTGATGTTAAAGTGCTAGATGAAGAAGGTGCTATAAGAACAGATAGAGTACTTTTAGAAGTTAGAAAATCAAATGGTAAACTTATTAGTATGAAAGAAATTGAAATCAACAAAGATTATAAACAATTAAACTTTGATAAATTAGATAAAGATGAAAATTATGTATTTAAGTTTATAGCAGAAGATTATAACGTTGGAACTAATAATAGTACATATGAAGAAGGTAAAATATTATTAGAAGAAACTATAACTACAGAAGAAGGAATATCTGGATTATTAAACTTACATAGTTTATCAAAAGTAAAAAAAAGCAAGAACTTATTTAACATAAAAAATAGGAATTTATGGACAACTGGTGGTGGAGGCACTGCAAAATTTTCAATTGATTATGATAAAAAAATATTATATTTAGGTATGACAGGAACTGTATCAAATAGAGCTTATTCTTATTATATTCCTGATTATGCTGGTAAAAAAGTAACTATATCATTTAAATATAAGTACAGAAAAAACTCGTCAAAAACAAATTCTGACTACTTAAGAATTGAGGGTATGTCTAATTACACTGTTCCAAAAGCAACAGATGAGTACAAGGAATTTAGTCAAACAATGAATGTTTCTCAAAAAGGCTACATAGCTTTTAGAATACAAAATGGTTCTACAAATACCATGTACTATGAGTTAAAAGATATTCAAATAGAAGAAGGCGGTTCTGCTACTAGTTATAAAGACTACGAAGAAAGTAATTATTATGTAGCAGATTCATTAGTCAATTTAAAAGATAAAAATAGTGAAATATTAGATGATAAGTATTATATTAAGATATTTAAAGAAGATGAATTATTAGAAATTAAAGAATACTCTTTAAATGGAAAAAGAGAAGTTGTAGATGAAATGATTAAAAACAACTTAGAACCATATAAAGAATATAAACTTGTTCTTGCAGTAAAAATAAGAGATAAATTCTATGATATTTCATCATATTCAGTAAATACTGATAATGAAGTAAGAGGTATTAGTAGTGTAGATGATTTAAAAAATATGCATCCATATGCTAATTATATTGTAACTAAAGACTTAGATTTAAGGAATTATCCAGTTATATATGATAGTACATATAGTGGTACATTAGACTTTCAAGGACATAGAGTAGACGTTTCAACTAATTCCTCGTATAAAATTAATACATTAGGGACATCTGGTGAAATTAAGAATCTGGATTTACACATATATAATAATAAAAAAACCACTGGATTTAGATTTATTTATACAATTTATGGAAAAGTACAAGACATAATGATAACATTAGAAGAAACAGTTGATGAACCAAATTCAAATGTTTATTTATTAACTAATTCTATTGGTAATAATGAACAAAGAAGTGCACAAGTATCAAATTTTGTTGTGTATGCAAAAAAATCCTTGTCATGTTCACATAACTGTTCTTTACTCGCAGGAAACATATACGGTACAGTTAAAAATGGATATATTGTAGGAGAACCTATTAATGCAACATATAAACCTCCTAGAAAGACTAACAAATTCGTAGGTGTATTTGGTCAAGGTTCTTACTGGAATAGTGAAATAAAAAATGTTTATTCAAATATAACAATAAATAATAGTGTAAAAGAAGAAGATTATTATAATCAAGTTGGTAACTTGGTTGGTACATTTCAATATTCATATATTAGAAATGTTTTACTAAGTGATTATGGTAAAAATAGAGATGAAACAGGTACAATTGCACATGGTGCTGGTAATGGTAACAATTTCAAAAATTCATATTATTTAAGTGATACTACATATAAAGTTGGTGGTTTATCAAAAATATCTAAACAAAGTTTAAGAACAGCATCATTCCAAGAAGGTGTTTTAAATAAAAATTCAAAAGAATTTTTAGTAGATGGCTTAGTAGATAGAGGATTTTATGCTCATGTTAAACTAGATGAAACTATGCCAGAACAAGAATATATAGAGATGCCGGAAATAGAAGATGCTGATATGCCTGATGTTTCAAACATAAGTGTATTGGATTCAACAGATGAGTCTGTAACTCTTAAAGTTGAAATATATAATCCTTCACAAGAAAAAATATCTAAGATAAATATACAGTATTTAACAACTGAATTATCTGATATTGAATATAAAGGTAATACAACAAGCTTAACAGTAAAAGCAACAAAACCTGAAAAATACTTATCAAAATATTATGTTAATTCTATTACATTAACAAGTTTATCTGGTGTTACTTATACAAGAACTTATTCAGCAAACGAAAGAGGATTTAATGTTACTTTATATAAACCTATATCAACGGTTGCAGAGTGGAAAAAAATACCATCTGGTACAACAGAAAACTATAAGTTAGTAAGTGATCTAGATTTTGAAAATACATCTGCAACTAGGACATATTTCTATGGTATATTAGATGGACAAAATCACGTAATAAGAAATGTTAAAGACTCTATTTTTAATAATATTAATAATTCAGCAATTATCAAAAATTTAAATATAGAAAATACAACATGGTCTATAGTAAATAATTCAAATAGTGTTGAAATAGATAATGTTCATGTAAAGAATCAGACTGTTACTTTATCTTCTGGGAATTTTGGTGGTATTGTAGCATCTGCTAGTTATACAAAAATAAATAATAGTTCGGTTACTAACTTAAAAATAAGAACAACTGATGATGCTGATATTGGTTATGTTGGTGGAATTACTGGTGGAATACAATATACATATGTAGAGAATTGTTACACTCAAAATATTGACATAGATGTAAGAAATGCATCTAAAGTGTTTGCAATTGGTGGAATAGTAAGTGCTGATACTAATCATGGATATATTAATAATTCATATTCTACAGGTGTTATTAAAACAAGATTTCCTAACACCGGTGGAATAGTTGGAAGCTTTAGTAGTAACGTTTCGAATGTTATTTCAAAAGTAGATATATATACTGATAATAGTAAAGCAGCAGGTATAATAGGTAATACTAGTGGTAACTTAGCATCAAACACAATTAGCCTTGGTAATTTATACACAAGTTTTAATACAAGTGATTTAAAAGAGTATGATATTGCAAGAACAGTTGGTACATCTACGTTTTTTGCAAGACTTAGTAACTATGCTTGGGAAAGACAAATATTTAATGGCACTGTTAATACTTTAACTAATGGTGAAATTTTACTTAGTACAGAAGAGTTAAAAGATGAATTAACTTATAAAGATGTATTAAAATATGGTGACTTATTTGATTATACTGGAGTAGAAAAAGGTATTCTTCCAAAACTAAAAGATACTTATGGAAATGTAATGCCATATCAAGAAGATGTATATATAGAAGAACCATCTTTTGAAATATATGATGTGGATTTTGGAGATACTCAGCAACAAACTACTGCGAATGTGTCTCTAAAAATAAAAAATCCTAATAATTATGAAATTTCTCATATAGAAGCAGAGGGATTAAAAATAAAAATAGATAATAATTTTAATGAAGATGGAGTTACTAACTTAAATTTAACATTAACGGCAGAAAAAGCTTATGATAGTTATATAATATCAAAGATTTATTATAAGAATGAAGAAGGCAAAATGTTATGTTATGATTCATCATATAAATTAGATATAATATTTTATAAAATAATTAATAATTTTGAAGATTGGCAAAAAATGGATAATACATATCAAAATTATGTATTAAGAGGAAATATTGATTTTAAAAATAAAGTAAATATAAATCATAATATTAATTTTAATAGATTTGAAGGTGACATAAAATCAGATGGTACTTATTATAAAATAAAAAATTTAGATTTGACTTTTGCTAATGCATCTGATTATCTATTTGGAACTGCTCTTAACTCATTTAAGAATATTGATTTTGAAAATATTACATTAAATGGTACTTATTCTGGAAATAAATTTGGAATATTAAAGTATAATTATGCAAGGACAGAAAACATTAATTTTAAAGATATTACAATTAATGCTCCAAAAATAAGTTATACTGGTATTATTGGTTATGAATATGGTCAGTATTTTAAAAATATTAATTTTGATAATATTAATGTAACTGGCGCTTCTTATATAGGTGCAGTTGGAAATATTAATTCGACTGTTACTAATATAAATATTAATAATTCATCTGCAACTGGTGTTTCTTATGTTGGTACTTTATTTGGACTGTCATCTGGATCTACAACAACTGTTAACGCAAGTCATATTAACGTTACTGCAACTGGTAATTATGTTGGTGGAATAATGGGACAAGGTGGAGTAACATATTTAAAAGCATCTAACATAAGGGTTATAAATAATAATGCATCAAGTAGTTATACTGGTGGAGGAATTGGGCATGGTCCTGTTTATGGTAGTAATATTACAGATACTTATGTCGAATCAAAAGGTAGTTATGTTGGTATAGTAAATGGATATAATTCTGTTACAGGAACAATTTCTTCTAACTCTGAAGTAATTGGTAAATCATACGTAGGTGGTATATCAGGATTAGGATATATTACTAACACTAGTTTTTCTTTAAATAATAAAATTACCGCAACTTCTAATTATGCTGGAGGAATAGCTGGGCAAATTAATTATCAAACAGAGAGGGTAATTGTTCAAAATAATGAAATAAAAGCTAATATTGGAGCAGGAGGAATAGCTGGATACTCAGATAAGCCGGTATATAGTAGCTTTGTTAATGCAAGTATTACATCTACATCTGATGCTGGAGGAATAATTGGAAGATCAGGTGGTGTTGCCAGCGTATATAATAACATAGTTGCCTCTTCAACTATAACATCGGGTACTAATGTAGGTGGTATATATGGAAATTTAACAAAGATGATAGATATAAATGCTTCTTCACCTCCTAAGAATGAGAAAAACCTAGTTGTAGCGCAGTTAAATACAACAGATTCTAATGGAATAATTAATAACATAGTGGGTAATAACGAAGCATATTCTAAAAATATAAATAATACATATATTTATGAATATAATACTATGAATGATAAGAAAGCTTATGAAATAGAAGATGAAAATGTTACTTATGTAAAAAGAGATGATTTAATTAAAGATACGTTTTATAAAAATAATATTGGAATTAATTCAAACTGGTTATTTAATAAGGTATCAAACGGATATTTTCCTAAGTTAAATTATTTTGTAAGCAGTCAAGCGGATATTGAAATACCAGATTGGTCAGTTACAAGTTTTTCTTTAGAAAATGAAAATAATGTTTCTATGTTAAGTAGAAGTATGGTGTTTAGAAGATCATTAAAGAAAAATGTAAGTTATCATAGCTTACCAGAAGTATATGTATATGCTAGTGATGCTGATAAAATAAACGTAGAGTTTTCTTCAAAAGATTCATGTTCATACTTTGAAATTGATGGTAAAAAATATAATATTGATAAAAGAACTTATACTTTCTCTTATAATTATGATAAAGATTTTGTTATAAAAGTAAGTGATGGACTATCAAGTAAAGAGGTTAAAGTATCTTTAAATAACATAAAACATAATATTGGTACTAATGATAGTAAATATTATTTCTTAGATGGTAAAAAGTTGAAAGGAAATATAAAAGATACTAGTAATAAGTATAATAATATATTTAATAATTATGCCTTAAGAGCTAGTGGTGATATTTATGATGTCGTAAATGAAAAAGTAGTAGGTAAGGTATCTAGTAACTTTACTTTATTAGATACTAAACCACTATATGAGTTTGAGTATAATGGTAATTTGATTTATACATATTATAATTACTCTGTTTTAAATACTGATGAGGTAAATAAACAGTTAATTGTAAAAAATGGTAACTTAGAAATGGTATCTAGCACATTAAATAGTAATAAAACATCCATAATTATTGATAGTTATAATGATAAAAACATATTATCAGTATTAGGTAGTGATGGTGTTATATATAATTTAAAAGATAAAATAAAGTTTCCTGATTCTTTAACAAATAAGAATATAAAAGATATGACTAGTAGTATAAATAATAAAACAAGTCTTATATTGATAGAGTATAAAAATGGTAGTATATATGGTTTTGATTATAGAACAGGTACTATTTTAACTAATAAAAAAGCCGAGGAAAACGTTGATATAGTAACTTATTTTAAAGATAAGTTTACAACGGATGAAAGTGCAATTGATGAAAATGTAAGTACTTTATATAAAGAATCTAACGACTTATATTCAAGCGTTAATAATACTAATAAGAGTAATAATTATGTTAGAGTATATGATCCTGTTAAGAATAAGTATGTTTTATATGATACTAAGAAGTTAACTAATAAATTATCATATAATGATAAAATTGATAGGAGTATTACATTAAGTAATAAATTCTATAGTAAATCAAAGGGTAATAAGTTCTTAAAGGGATTAAATGGAGTATTCATTTTAATATCTATATTAGCATTTATTACTATGGGATTAGTATTATGGTATAAAAATATTTATCTAGCTTCTAAGAAGAATAAAAAAGCATAATAAAAGTAATTCATATAATGTGAATTACTTTTTTATTGACTTAAATTCATAAAATGTTATGTCTTTTTTAGTTTTTTTCTTCTTCTTTTTTTTAGATTTAATTTTATTTATTAATTTATTTATAAATAATAAGTAAGATGTAACTAGTAGGCTTATTAATGATAAGACAATTAATATGCTTGATATTGTAGTAGATCTTTGATATACGTATTCATCTATTTTGTTTGGATTATAATATATTTTTATTCCTGTTTGATTATCCATTTTCTTTTTTAATTCAACATTAATTATTTGACTACCAATTACGTAGTTTATGTAAGAATTAGTTTTATTATTAACTTTTATATTTGTTATATTAGCTTCTTTAGCTACATAGTTATTTTTATAGTAAGATTGTTTTATGTTAAATGTAGAACTTATTAAAAAAATAACGGCAGATATAATAAATATTACTAGATAAATTATTCTTTTTTTCATATTAAACCCTTTCTATTATAAATATAATTATATCACATATTTAAATTGTTAAGCAACAAATGATTTTGTAAAATATTATTAATTTTATATAATAAATTTAACAAATAGTAAATTAGATATTGATTTTCTTTAATATGTTTGTTAAAATACTACTAGCATTTCAAAAAAATGCCAATATTTTTGGCGGAGTTGGTGAAGTGGTTAACACACTGGTTTGTGGCACCAGCATTCAAGGGTTCGATTCCCTTACTCCGCCCCACGTTGATTTATAAAGTATCAGTTATGATACTTTTTTTAATGCCACAAACATATATGGTTCACATTGAAATGCTTTTCTAGTATAATAAGTATGGTGAAATAAATGAAATCGGATGTTTATAAAATAAATAATGCTGTGGAAAAAATTAAAACAGGCAAAAATACACAGTTTTTAGATGGTAAGGAACTTAAAATAGTAACAGGAAAGTTAAAAAAGAATGAGTATAACATATATTATCCATACAAAGATAGTGAAAAAGTAATGTTATACACAGGAAAAGTTCCAAAAGTTAAGTTATATAAAATTTATACTGTGTAAAATATTAGACATCAAGATATTTTAGGCAGCTTATTTTCACTTAATATAGATTCATCATACTTTGGTGATATAGTACTTTTTAATGGCTATTATTATGTTTTTGTTAGCAAAGATTTGGCATTATACTTAAAAGATAATTTAAAAATGGTAGGTAATAAAAAGGTTTCATTAGAAGAAGTAGATTTAAGTGTTTTAGATAATTATGAAAGAAAGTATGAAGAAAAAGAAATAATAGTATCAAGTTTAAGAATTGATAATATTATATCAGGTATAATTAATACATCTAGAAAAGTTGCTCTTGATAAGATAAAAAATAAAGAAGTAATAGTTAATTATGATGTTATGAATAAAAATTCATACATATTAAAAGAAAATGATATATTTAGTATAAGAAGATACGGAAAATATAAATTTGTTGGAATAGTAAAAAGTACTAAGAAAAATAATTTTATCGTTAGATATTTAAAGTATATTTAATTAAGAGGAAGGATTAAATTATGAAAAATAAGAAAAATATTATTGTAATTATAGTAAGTGCTATAATATCTATTATTATTGGTATTATAACAAAGGATGCTATAATAGGAAGTTTAATTTTATTTACTAGTATAATGAACTCTTACCTAGCTAGTATAGGTAAAAAAGAAAGTTATATAACAGGACTTATTAGTTGTCTTTTAACTTCATACGTTTCTTTGAAGAACAATTTATATGGGCTTTTCTTCTTCTATTTAGTTATTTTTGCGCCTATGCAAGTTTATGGATACATTAATTGGAAAAATAATGAGGATGATAATAACAATGTTAAAATAAGAGCTTTTACTCTTAAGAATAGTTTAATAATAATTTTTGCTTGCATTATTGGTAGTTTCTTGCTCGGTTATTTACTAACATTAATACCTAATCAAAAATTAGCTTTTTTAGATGCATCAAGTAACATAATTAATTTTTGCGGCGTAGTATTAATGATACTAAGATTTAATGAGTCTTGGTGGGTATGGTTATTTAATAATGTAATAGATTTAATTATATGGTCTGTAACATTTAAAAATAATGGTATGACTGCTTTTAGTATGTTTATATCTTCATTAATATATTTAATAATTAATGTTTATGGAATAATAAAGTGGAGCAGAAAATTAAAAGAAAAAAAACTTACACAAAAATAAAAAATGTGTTATAATTAACTTCGCAAATGAGTTGCTAAAAAAGCGTAAATCCGGTTTGTTTAGGAACTTTTTTTTATGTAAAGGAGAAATTTATTATGAAAAAATAATTAAATCTAGGAAAGGATAAAATTGGTAGTCTTTTACTTGCTTTTTCAGTTCCTTGTATAATAAGTATGCTTATAAACTCTATTTATAACATAGTGGATCAAATCTTTATTGGTCAAGGAGTTGGATACTTAGGAAATGCTGCAACTAACGTAATATTTCCAATTGTAATTTTTTGTAACGCAGTAGCAGGTTTAATA
>JALEND010000065.1 GCA_022768045.1 Mycoplasmatota bacterium
CACCAAATAGTTTAAATCCATTATCACATTTAGGGTTATGGCTAGCAGTAATCATTATACCGTATGCATTATCATTTTTATGACAAGCAAAGTTAAGCATAGGAGTAGTAATTAAACCATAATCAATAACGTCTATACCACTTTCAGTAAGGCCATAAGTTAATCCTTCTTTTAATACTTTACCACCAAATCTATTATCTCTTCCTATTATACAAATATGTTTATTATTTTCTTTTAAAAATCTTCCAAAGGAAAATCCAACGTTTATAGCAACTTCTTTAGTTATCTGTTCTTTATATATACCTCTTATATCCCATTTTCTTAATATTGATGTATCAAATCCCATTTTATTCCTCCTTAATTATAATTATACACATTCTTGTTAATTAATAAAAGTATTTAGATTATGTAAATGTATACAGAATGTATAATAAAAAAGTTTAATATATTCAAGACTTTTTCATTAAAATTTGTTACAATATTTATGGTGATAAGAATGGATAATGTATCTAAGATAATGGATGAATTAATAGAAAAAATTAATAAGGCAAGTATAGAATATTATGTTAATGATAATCCAACTATTACAGACCAAGAGTATGATGATTACTATAACGAATTAATAAGACTAGAAAAAAAGTATCCAGAACTAAAGAAAAGTAATTCACCAACTTTAAGAGTAGGTGGAAAAGTAGTAGATAAATTTGAAAAAGTAACGCATGATACTCCTATGCTTTCATTTGATGATATATTTAATGAAGATGAAATAGTTCTTTTTGATGAAAGAATTAGAAAATCATGCCCTAATGCAAGCTACACTCTAGAACCTAAAATGGATGGTTTATCTGGTTCATTATTATATAAAAATGGTGTTTTAGTTCGAGCTGCAACAAGGGGAGATGGACTTATTGGTGAAAATATTACTCATAATGTAGAAACAATAAAATCTGTTCCATTAAAACTTAATAAAGCACTTGACATAGAAGTTCGTGGTGAAATATACATGAGTAAGGCCTCTTTTGAAAAATGTAATAAGGAAAGAGAAAAAAATGGAGAAAATTTATTTGCTAATCCAAGAAATGCAGCAGCAGGTTCTGTAAGACAATTAGATAGTAAGATTGCAGCAAAAAGGAACTTAGACTTTATGGCGTATTTTTTACCTAATCCTGAAAAATATGGTATAAAAACCCAAGAAGAGTCATTAAAACTGTTAAAAGAATTAGGTTTTAAAACTAATTATAAGTTAAATGGAATTGCTAAAGGTGTAAATGATATAATTAGTTACATAGATGATTTAGGTAAAAAAAGACCAGATCTTCCTTTTGAAATAGATGGTGTTGTATTAAAGGTAAATAGTTTAGATGATGAAGCTAAACTAGGTTTTACAGAAAGAGTACCTAGATGGGGAATTGCTTATAAATTTCCTGCAGAAGAAGTTTTAACTACTTTAAAAGAAATAAAATTTACAGTAGGAAGAACAGGTAAAATAACTCCTAATGCTATTTTTTCTCCAGTACATGTTGCAGGATCTATAGTATCAAAAGCTACACTTCATAATGAAGATTATTGCCTTGATAAAGATGTAAGAGTAGGAGATGTTATTTCTATTAGAAAAGCAGGTGATGTAATACCAGAAGTAGTTGAGGTAAAAAAAGAAAGAAGAACAGGTAATGAAGTTTTATTTAAGATGATAGAAAACTGTCCTATGTGTGCATCAAAATTAGTTAAAGAAGATGCTAATTACTTTTGTAAAAATAGTTTATGTCCCGCTAGAAAAATAGAGGGTTTGATTCATTTTGCATCTCGTGATACAATGAATATAGATGGTTTAGGAGAAAGAATTATAGAAGATTTTTATAATATGGGATTTATTAAATCTATATCTGATATATATCTTTTATCTAACCATAAAGAAGATTTAATAGAACTTGAAGGCTTTGGAGAAAAAAGTGTTAATAACTTACTTAATAGCATTGAAAATTCTAAAAATAATTCTTTAGAAAAAGTTTTATTTGCTTTAGGAATAAGACACGTTGGTAAGAAAACTGCTAAGATAATTGCTAAAAGATATAAAACTATAGATAACTTAATTAATGCATCAGAAGAAGAATTAACCAGTGTTAATGATATTGGTGAAATAATAGCTAAAAGTATAAAAAAATATTTAAGTGATTCTAATAATTTAAATCTAATAGAAGACTTAAAAAAATTAGGTTTAAACTTTGAATATAAAAACGAAGGTGAAGATGATAAGTTATCTGGTATGACATTTGTACTTACTGGTACTTTAGAAAAATATAAAAGAGATGAATTAACTAAAATACTAGAAAATAAAGGTGCTAAGGTAACTAGTTCAGTTACTAAAAAGACAAGTGCAGTTATAGTAGGAGATAAACCAGGTTCTAAGTATGATAAAGCTTTAAAACTAGGTATTACAATATACAATGAAAAAGATGCCTTAAACATCATAAAATAATTATTTAAAAATCATATGTTTTACTATGTTACTTGACAAACAAATCTATTATATGTAATATAAATATTGTAATTTATATTGATGTTTGCTTGTACAGAAACATTATTATAGCAAGCAGATTAAAGGGTCTTGTTTGCAAAATCAAGGCCTTTTATTTTTAGAATAAAAAGGGAGTTTATGGGAGGATGTTAAGATGAAAGAAGGATTAATGAATATTCATAAAACTAATTATAGATATTTTATGGATAATGCTAACAAACATTTAAATTATATTGCAATGACTTATGCTGTGCCTATTGAATTAGGACCTACACCAGATGGATCTGTTGATTTGAATAGAGAGTATAAAGATGTACATATTACAAAAAAGGAAATGTTAGAAAAAATCGAAACTACTGCTGATGCTTTATGGACGATGGGCATCAGAAAAGGAGATATAGTGACACTTTGCTCAACTAATACACCTGAGTTAATATATATGTATTATGCATTAAGTAAGATAGGTGCCATATCAAATTTTGTATACCCTAATATTACAGCAGATGAAATGAAACATTTTATTAAGGAAGTAGATGCAAAATATATATTTACTTTAGATAATCCTGAGATAAGAACTATGTTATTAAAAGCTTCTGAAGGTGAAAATGTAGAAAAAATAATTGCATCAACACCAATAGAATCATTTTCAACTGCATTTAAGTTAATGGCAAAGGTAAAAAATAAAAATGTTGTATACCCTAAAGATGATAGAATTATTAAATGGGATGATTTTTATAAAATGGGTAAAAAGAATAAAGGTTGTGCGAGAGAAGCTTCTTACGATGAATATGCAACAAGTGCACACATTCATACAAGTGGTACGACAAGTCTTCCACAAGCAGTTATGCAAATGAGCAAAAATGCTAATGCTGTTGTAAGAAATTATGAAATAGCAGAGCAATATTGGGAAGAAGGTAAAAAGTATTTACAGGTTATACCTATGTTCGTAACTTATGGAAGCGTTACTTCTCATATTATGTTCTGCAATAACGTTGAAGTTGTAATGACTCCGGAATATAATCCATTATCATTTCCAGGATTATTAAAAAAATATCATCCTAATTATTTAACTGTAACACCTGCATTTTGGGATGCAATGACAAAAAGTAAAATAATAGAACCAGAAGATTTAGTACAATTAGAAAAAATTGGTACGGGTGGAGATGGTTTTGCTGCAATTGAAGATAGAACAATAAAGTATTTAAAAGATAGAGGCTGTGAATTAATAATTGCTGATGGTTGGGGATTAACAGAAGTTAATGCTGTAGCTTGTTCAAATCTTGATACATACTATAAAAAAGGAACTTTAGGAAAACCAGTTGGATTGGTTGAAATTGGCATTTTTGATCCTGGAACTAGCAATAAATTAAAAGCTAACGAAGTTGGAGAACTTGCTGTTACAGGAGATACTGTTACTAAAGGGTATTATAATAATCCTGAAAAGACGAGAGATGTATTTAAAAAACATGAAGATGGAAAAGTATGGGTTCATTCTGGAGACTTAGGAAGAATTGATCAGAATGGTTATGTTTATCACGAGGGTAGAATAAAAAATATTATTATTAGACAAACTATGAAAATATCTCCAACTACTGAAGAAAGAATTATTGAATCATATCCCGGTGTTAAAGAATGCTGTATAGTTGCCCTTCCGGATAAAAATGAGGGCCAAGTACCAAGTGCTCATATTACTCTTGATAATTATGATAACATCGAAGAAACCTTAAGTGGAATAATTCGTTATTGTGGTGAGAAAATACAGCCATTTCATATGCCAGTTTCATATAAAATTAGGAAAGAAATTCCAAAAACAAAAAACGGTAAAAATAATTTAAACGCTTTAAAAATAGAGGATATTGCAACATTAATACCAGGTGTAATTAAATCAAATATAACGCCAATTTATAATAATGAAGTTGATTATAGATTAGATATTGAGGTTAATCCTGAAATAGCAGATATTCCTGAAAATGAAATAAATGAATACATCAAGAAATTTATTAAGGATAAAATGATTGAGCAGAAAATTCCAACTTATACAATTGATTATCATATTTCATTTAATAAATCTTTATATAAGGATCAAGGAACTTCAAAAAAATATACTAAAGTAAAATTTATGTAAATAAATAATAAAAATCTAAAAAAAAAGATGTTGTTGTAGTATAATTAAGCTAGAAAGAGGTGTTTATATGAATCCGACGATTTTTTTCTCAGTATGTAGTATAATTTATTGCATACTATTATTTGTAGTATTTAAAATGGAAAATAATAAGAAAAATGATATTAATTCGATGTTTAAATTTTTACTTATATCTAATTTTCTTGGATTAATTCTTGAGGTTATAGTTTCTCTAGTATTTGGGGTACATTATGAAAACTATAAGTATATACTTAATATACTTATAAGATTAATACCTTTATATCATATGATATGGATGGCTGGTTTCATAATTTATATTATGTTGGTATCTTCTTCAAATGGAAAAATATCTAAAAAAATACGAATTATTGTTTGGGCTATAGTTTCCTTATTATGTGTAATAGACTTCTTTTTGCCTTTTAATGTTAAACTTAAAAATGATGTATTAATGTATTCTTATGGTTTGTCTGTTAACTTTGTATTTATTTATTGCCTTGCTGGATATATTATTTCTTTGTTTATTATGTTTAAAAATATAAACACTCTAAATAAACATAAATATGCACCTTTGTTTGCTTTAATATCTAGCGGCACTATTATTACTATGATTCAGTCTACTTATCCTGAATGTTTGTTATCAATATCTATGCATACGTTTGTTTTGTATATTGCATACATAAATATCAGAAAAAATCAAATTCAATCTATTATTGATTCTAAAAAAACAGAAAAAAAGTAATACTTAAGGAGGAATAAAAATGGCAGAACAAAATGTAGAAAATACAATTAACTTATTTGATAAACTATCCATGAAGTATTACGGGTACTTATATACTGCTTCAATTGCAAAAGAAGCAACTAGTGGTAATGAGAGTAACGGTGGAATACTTATTGTTGGAATGATAATAGTAATAGTTGGATTAGTTGGCTTTATTTTAACTAAACATAAAAATTAACAAGATTTAAATATCTTGTTTTTTATATAGAATAAAATTTATAAAGTAGAGGTAAATATGGTAAAAAATATAGAATTAGTCATACCAAAATTAGAAGAATATTCTTATGAAGAAAAATTAGAAAAAGATCCTAATACAATGAGTTATAATGCTGGATATAATGTAACATATTCTGGTTATCATTATGATACTGGTTGTATTGATTTTACTGTGGATAAGTGGAAGAATGTTTATGATAAGAGAATAAAGGAAAATAGATATTTTGCTTATATAAAGGATATTGATATTAATAAATATGTTGGATATGCTAATTACCAATATGATAAAGAACAAAATATTTATGAATGTGGTATTTTAATTGAATATAAATATAGAGGTAAAGGATATTCTAAAGATGCTTTAAAATTACTGATAAGAGAAGCTTATAATAATGGTATAGAATACTTATATGATACATTTGAAAAAGATAGAGAAAATGCATTAAAATTATTTTTAGATGTTGGATTTGAAATATATAAAGAAGAAACATGGAAGAAATTTAATAAAGATGTATCAGGAATTATTGTTAGAATAAAGACAGATAATATTATAAAGTAGGTGGTAAAAATGAAATATAAAGATATTAAAAGTCCAAATGATTTACTTATGTTTATGAAGGAGAATTTTTTGTATGGATATACTGATAAAAACGGAAAAAAACATTATCCAGAAGACAAAGATTTTAACTTATATTGGTATGATAATTACTCATTATCTAGTTTTGATAATGTTATAAATAATAAAATAGGTAATTGTTGGGATTTAGTTGAGTTTGAGAGAAAATGGTTCTTGGATAATGGTTATGAAGTAAATACTTTTTATGAAATGGTAGTTTTAGATTATAATAATAATTATCCAACTCATTCATTTTTAACATACAAAGATAATAATAAATATTATTGGTTTGAGTATGCTGATTTAGCTAATATTGGCATTCATGAATTTAATTCAGAAAAAGAATTAATAGACTACCAAATTACTAAGTATATTAGTTTTTTAAAGAATGAATTTAATATAAAAGAAAAAGAGTTAAGTAAAATAAGATTATATAATTTTTTAAAACCTACAGAGAAATTATCAGCTAGAGAGTATATAGATTTTGTTACCAGTGGTAAGAGTATAAAAAAATAGTGTGGTTGACAAGTAAAATCTTATATGTTAATATCTATCTTAATAAGTGAGTTTGAGTGTGATTTTATATCTAGCCTCAAAGGGTAAAAAAGCCTACACGTACTTTAAATAAGCACGGAGTCACTATAGGAGTGACTTACGTGTTTTTTGTTTGTTGCTCATAATAGATAGGAGGGAAAATTTATGAAATATTTTAAGAAATTTGTAGGACAAAAATTATATTTATCACCAATGAATATTTTAGATGCTGAAAAATATACTATGTGGATGAATGATAGAAGTGTAACTGATGGGCTGGCTAGTACTGTTAAAATCACCTCTATAGAAGGTGAAAAAGAGTGGATTGCTAACGCCTCAAAAAATGGTGATGCAAACTTTGCAATAGTAGATGTTAAGACAGATGAACTTTTAGGTAATTGTTCATTAATGAATATTAATAGAATAAATAGAAGTTGTACAGTAGGAATTTTTATTGGAGATGAAGAAAAAAGGAATAAAGGCTATGGAAAAGAAGCGTTAAAATTACTTTTGAATTATGCATTTAATATGGAAAATATGCATAATGTTAATCTAGAAGTATTTTCATTTAACGAAAGAGCGATTAAATGTTACTCGAAAGTAGGATTTAAAGAGTATGGAAGAAGGCATGAAGTATATTTTTTAGATGGTAAATATTATGACATAATTGAAATGGAAATATTAGAAGAAGATTTTAGAAAAGAAAGTAATTAATATATAAATATAAGCTTATTTTGATGCTACTAATAGTTTTTATAATTAGTAGCATTTTTATATATTGAAAAAATATAATATGTAATTTAAAATGATAATAGATAAGGAGATGATAAAGATGGATAAATTAAAACACGTAAAGCCTCTTAAAGAGCATGAAGAAGATGCTATTAATTACATAAAAGAGTTTTATAAATATAATTCTAATATAAATGGATCAGGAGGTCTTGATAGATATTTATATGATTATGATGGATGGTTAAAGAAGTTAGAAAATGATAGAAATTGTATTCCAAGTGAAGAAAAAGTGCCAGCTGAAACTTATTTTTTAGTTAGAGAAAGTGATAATAAAATAGTTGGTATGATAAATATTAGATTATGTTTAAATAAAAGATTGAGTAAGTTTGCTGGTCATATAGGATATGGAATAAGACCTACAGAAAGAAGAAAAGGTTATAACAAGGTTAATCTTTACCTAGGATTAAAATGTTTAAAAGAACATGGAGTAAAAGAAGCGTTTTTAGATTGTGAAAAGAATAATCCAGCATCTTCTAAAACTATGATAGCGCTTGGTGGAAAACTTAAAAGAGAGTATTATAGTAATTATACAAAAAGTATAGTTCAAGATTATTTGATAGATATAGATAAGTCATTAAAAGAAAATGAAAAGATATATGAACCTATGATAAGTACAAGTTCTTTATAAAAAAACATATGTTATAATATTATAAGTAAAGGAAGTTTGTATATGAATTTATTAGTTAGAGAAAATGATTTTGATAAAGATTATGTGTATAGTAGCTATAAAGATTTTAACGCTTTAGAAAAGAATGCTGTTAAGATGTTTTTTGCAAGGTTAGAAATAAGAGATGCAGATATTTATAATAATATAGAGTATAAGAAGAAACGTGCTGGTAATACAACACTAATTAAAGTTAATTATGATAAAAAAGATTATTCTTTGGTGTTAGTAAAAAACAAATTAATAGATGTTTTAGCAAGTGATGAAGTATATCTAATAAATGAGGATAATATTTTTAAAAGAAATGGTAAACAAGTTGAGCAATATCATATAAAAAATAATGAATTGAAAAAAATTTTTACTACATCTTTTAACAATAAAGTTGATAGTTTAAGAAAGTATGATGAAGAACGTATTTTTATTAATGGTATGTTATATAAATTATATCCCTCAAAGTTTATTTCTAGAAAATATGATGAAATAATAACAAAGGATGATATAAATGATAAATCTAGTATTATTTATAATGAGATTTGTCCTGATATTTTAAAAAATTTATTAAAAAACATGGTAAATAGTAAAATAGATGCTGGTATTTTTGTTTTAGAATCTGATGACTTGGTATTACATGAAGAAAGTAAACAGAAATTAAAAACGGTTGTATTTCAACATATTACTAAAACAAGTTATGTTAATAAAGATTATTTTTATTATAATCCTCTAACTGGTAAATTAGAAACTGTAAGGGAAGAAAAGTTAGATATCATTAAAGAAAACTTGAATAAAAAGGTAAGTATATTAAATCAAAATAATAAATATGTAGATGCAGTTATTAAAAAAGAAAAGAATAATAAAAAGTAGAGGAAGTGATAATTTATGACTAAAATAATAGAAATTAAACACTTGTCTAAAACGTTTAAAGTAAAAGAAAAAGAAAAGGGTTTTAAAGGAAGTTTAAAATCTATAATTAAACCAAAATACAAGCTGAAAAAGGCAGTTAATAACATTAATTTGTCAATTGATAAGGGAGAAATTATAGCATTTATAGGGCCTAATGGAGCAGGTAAGTCAACAACTATAAAGATGCTTACTGGTATACTTTGTCCAAGTAGTGGACAGGCAATAGTATCAGGAGTTAATCCAGCTAAACAAAGAAAAAAATTAGCTTACAAGATAGGAACTGTATTTGGACAAAAAGAACAATTATGGACTCAATTAACGCCTTATGATAATTTTAAGTTTTTTGGAGCAATATACGATTTAAAGGATTATGAAATAGAAAAAAGAATAAAAGAGTTAAATGATACTTTAGAGCTTAATGATTTTATAAATACACCAGTTAGAAATCTATCATTAGGTCAAAGAATACGTTGTGAAATAGCAGCCAGCTTAATTCATAAACCAGAAATATTATTTTTAGATGAACCAACAATTGGTCTTGATCCCGTTGTAAAGGAAAATATAAGGGTTTTAATTAAACGAATGAACAAAGAATTTGGAACAACCATATTTTTAACAAGTCATGATGTTGGTGATATAGAAAAACTTTGTAAACGTGTAATTATTATAAATGATGGAAAAGTTGTACTTGATGATTCTATGTCAAACTTAAAATATAATTATTTAAATAAAAAAATAATTGAAGTTAAGATGAAAGAAAAGGTTAATTTAAGTGATGAAGATGGTATAACTGTTTTAAAAGATAAAGGTTATGGCTTAAAACTTTCAATTGATGTATCTAAAAAGAGTGTTTCAGACGTAATAAGAATGTTAGATACAGATAAAATAATTGATATTAATATATCAAATGAACCACTAGAAAACATAATTGCAAATATATATAAAGGTAGTAAATAATGAGAAAATATGTAGAGGTATATAAATCTTCTTTAATGGGAGAATTACAGTATGCTAAAGGTTTTTTATTTAACTTTATAGGTACTTTAATTCATATATTTATATTTTTTGCATTATGGAAATACTTATATTCTAGTGGGGATAAGTCTATAATCAATGGTTATACTTTAGTTCAAATGATTTGGTATGTTACTTTTACAGAGTTTTTAACTGGTTTTTCATCAAGTAATATTTTAAGAAAAACACCAACTAATGATATAGTAAGTGGTAATATAGCCTATGCATTAAATAAACCTTATAATTATACAGGATATCTATTTTCAAGATTTTTTGCAGAGTCAACAATAAAGGGAATAATTAACTTGATATGTTCTATAATATTGGGATTAATTTTAATAGGACCATTAAAAACGTTTGATATAAGATTCTTACCATTTATGATAGTAAGTATTATTTTAGCTATGATAGTTGCGGCTTTGATAAGGCTAATAATTAGTTATTTATCTTTTTGGGTAGAAGATTCAGAACCTTTTCAGTGGCTTTTTAAAACTGTTTTCTTAATATTTGGTGTTACTTTTCCTCTTGAGATGTTTCCTATGTATATAAGACCAATAATTAGATATTCTCCTGTTTATGCAGCATTATCTGGTCCTGTTAAAATGATAATTAATTTTAACATAAATGAATATTTAGGGGTTATCTTATCACAATTATTTTACATAGTACTTCTTATTATAATATTAAAATTTGAATATAAGAAAGGAGCTAGAAAGTTAAATGTTAACGGAGGTTAAAAATCAATTAAGAGTAAGTTTTCTATCCATTAAATATAGTGCTATAAGGGCAAT
>JALEND010000068.1 GCA_022768045.1 Mycoplasmatota bacterium
TTGTCCTATAATGATTAAAAAGAATAAAGGAAAGGTTATATTTTCTAAAACATTTTATATTTCTGATGATATACTTAAAACTAAAAGTAAGTTTAAGGGTGCTGTTTTTCCAAGAATAGCAACATATGTAAATTTTAGTGATAATGTAGATAATTATGGGATATTAAATATTCATGCAAGTAATTTAAAAAATATTCAAAGGAAAACATTTAGTGAGAATGGTCCTATAGAGAAAATGCTAAATTTATTTTATAATGATAAACAAATTATAATGGGAGATATGAATACAGATATAAGTGGTGATTTACGTGAGTTTTGTTTAAGAAATTCACTATTAGATGCAGTGTTACCGCTAGGTAATACTTATAAACCTCTTAATTTAGCTTTAGATCATATTTTATATAGAGATTCTGCTTTAAGTTTTGATGAAGTTAAAACTTATAAAAATACTGGAAGTGATCATCAGCTTATACTAGCTAATATGATAAGAAGAAAAAAGATATAGTAAATAATTTGAAAAGATTTTATTAACATGATATTATATAGGTGTTTGGAGTTGATTACATGTTTAATAATAGTTGGGATTTAATATTACAAGATGAAATGAAAAAAAGTTATTTTAAACACATAAAGGAATTTATTAAGGAAGAAAGATTAATTAAAACTATTTATCCTTCTGCTAATGATTTATTTAATGCATTTAAGTTAACTGATTTTAAAGATATAAAGGTTGTTATTTTAGGACAAGATCCTTATCATGGAGAAAAAGAAGCTATGGGGTTATCTTTTTCTGTTAGAAGAGGAGTTAGGACACCTCCTTCACTTAGAAATATATTTAAGGAATTAAAAGACGATTTAAATATAACAAGAACTGATACTGATTTATCTGATTGGGCTAAGCAAGGAGTGTTTTTGTTAAATACAGTGCTTACTGTAGAAAAGGATAAGGCTAATTCTCATAAGGAAATAGGCTGGGAAATTTTCACAGATTATGTTATAAGTCAAATAGATGAAAAACTTGATAATGTTGTATTTATATTATGGGGAAGACAAGCTAGAGATAAAAAGAAGATTATGAGTAATAAAAATAATTATATTATAGAGTCAGCTCATCCATCACCACTTTCTGCATATCATGGTTTTTTTGGAAGTAAACCTTTTAGTAAAACCAATAATTATTTAGAAGAGCATAATAAAAAGAAAATTAATTGGTAATTTTCTTTTTTTATTCATCAAAAAACTCTAATTTTTTTCTTCTTGCAAATAAGTTAGTAAGTATGATAGGAAACGATGATATGTACTTATTATACTTTTCTGCATACTTATTATAATAGTTTTTATAAGTTTCTAATTGATCAGATGTTTCACCTAATGAGAAAGCAATTTTATTTACTTCTTCATTTCCTTTTAATTCTTCAAATTTATCAAAAATTAAATAAAATTCCTTTTTGTATAATAATAATTTTTTGTCCAATTCAAACATATCATTTTTTTCTTTTGAAAGTTTATCTAAGTTTTCAAACACTTTTTTCTTTGTTTTAACTATTTCTTTAATTTTTATCTCAGCGTCTTTTAAAATTTCTCTTCTTTTAATTAAAGTTTCATTAATTTTTTCTTCTATAGTATCTATTTTTACTTCTATAAAATTTAGCTTATCTTTTCTTATTAAATAGAATAATATAATAAAAAATATAATTGGAATAACAAAAAATACAACCATTATCATCTACCTCTATTCTTGGTAAAATTATAGCAAAAAAAGAAGGCCTTTACAAGACCTTGCTAATTTTAATTTGGTAAATAAAATTCTTTGTTATAATTTATTTTTTCATCAAAATCAACATAATTTAAATATATCATAAGTAATAAATACCATTTTCCAGTATTAGGGTCACTTATTATAATATGATCTCTTCCTGCTGCTTCAATTATTCCAGTAAAGGTTTTATCCCTCCACTCAACAGAGTCTGGAAATGAAAAGTAGAAGGTAGCTAGTTTACCTCTATTTAATCTTAATATGTTTTCAATATATGATTGTTCTATATCTAACATATCATTATTATTATAATTTTGTTGCATATTATTTGGGCCAATATTTCCATTTAAATTTTTATTTTGATTCATCCCAGAGTATGAGGGATTAGTATAATAATTTGTATTCATTTTTTTATTCTCCTTTATTAAATCATTAAAATATATGATATCAATTTATAAATTATGTGTTATAATTGGTAAGGCGAGGTGAAAAGTATGAAAGTAAATATTGGTGTATCTGCAAGACATGTACATTTATCTAGAAATGATTTAGATATATTATTTGGAAAGGACTATGAGTTAACAGAAAAAGCTCCTTTATCACAACCAGGACAATTTGCTTGTAATGAACAAGTAACAATTGAAGGAGAAAAAGGAAGCATAGAAAGAGTAAGAATTTTAGGACCTTTAAGAAGTAAAACTCAAGTTGAAATATCAAAAACTGATTCTTTTAAATTAGGTGTTAAACCTCCAGTTAGAAATTCTGGTGACTTAGATGGTGCATCTTCAATAACTATTATTGGACCTAAGGGTAAAGTTACAGTAGATGCTGCTATAATAGCATCAAGACACGTACATGCTACAAAAGAAGATGCTAAAAAATATGGATTTGAAGGAAAAGAATTTGTTTCATTAAAAGTAGGTGGAGAAAAACCTGGTATTTTAGAAAATGTATATGTTAGAATAAGTGATTCATTTGTTTATGAAGTTCATTTAGATACAGATGATGCAAATGCATTTTTAATTAAAAATGGTGATGAAGCTGAATTAATAGTTAAATAAATAAAAGAAACTTTAAAAGAGTTTCTTTTTATTATATAATGTTTATGTGGTGATATTATGTTTAAAGTTGGTAATATAAAGATAAAAAACAGAGTTGTTTTAGCACCTATGGCGGGTGTTTGTAATAGTGCTTTTAGAAGAATAATTAAAGAGATGGGAGCAGGATTGTTATTCGCTGAAATGGTAAGTGATAAAGCAATTGTTTATGATAATGAAAAAACACATGATATGCTCTATATGACAGAGGAAGAAAGACCTATTGCACAACAGATATTTGGTAGTGATAAAGAAAGTTTTGTTGAAGCTGCTAAAATAATTGAAAAAAAGATGAAACCAGATATTATAGATATTAATATGGGATGTCCAGTACCTAAGGTGGCTTTAAGATCACAAGCTGGCTCTGCATTACTTAAAAATCCTGAAAAGGTTTATGAAATAGTAAAGGCTGTTGTAGAAAGTGTAAGCGTACCAGTTTCCGTAAAAATACGTAGTGGTTGGGATAGTAATAATATAAATGCTGTTTTAATAGCAACTATGTGTGAAAAAGCTGGAGCATCATTAATTACTGTTCATCCAAGGACAAGAGCACAAGGTTATAGTGGAAAAGCTGATTGGAGCATAATAAAGAAAGTAAAAGAAAGTGTTAACATACCCGTTATAGGAAATGGTGATATATTAAGTACTTTTGATGCCAAAAAAATGAGTGATGAAACTGGCTGTGATGCTGTAATGATAGGAAGAGGAACTCTTGGTAATCCATATCTTATAAAACAAATTGTTTACTATCTTGATAAAGGAATAATATTAGAAAATCAAAGTCCAGTTGAAAAGATGAATCTTTGTTTAAAACATTTTGATTATTTATTAAAAATAAAGCCAGAAAAAACCGCAGTGTTAGAGATGCGTACACATGGAGCTTGGTATTTAAAAGGTCTTCCTGATGGAGTTAGTGTAAAAAAAAGGTTATATGAAATTAAAACAAAGGATGATTTTATTAAAACAATTAACGAATATATAGAAAAATTAAAGAAAAATATGATATAATTTAATTGTAGAACAAAATTATGCAAGGTGCGTTATTAGCATATTTGTTCAAAAAAATTATGGGAGGATGAAATGAAAAAATATAATTTATTAAAAGTGTTAGCAATAACTATTTTAATTGCAGTTATAGTTACATTTATCATTCCAGGATCTAGTGCAGATTATTCTGGTAATGTAACAGAAACTGGTATTGCATCCATTGGTATTTGGGCTTTATTTTCAAATATTAATGTATCATTATCATATTTTAGTTCTATTGCAGTTTATATAATAGCAATTGCTATATTTTATGCAGTTCTTAGTAATTTGAAATCATATCCTGCTTTAGTAAAAAAGGCAGCAGAAAAATTTGAAGGACGTGAATCATTACTAGTAGGAATATCATCAATCTTATTCGGATTAGCAGCATTATTTGTTAGTGATGCAATGATACTACTTTTATTTGTTCCTTTTGTATATCAAATTATGAAAGAATTAAATATTGATAAAAAAGCTATTTTAGCATCAACAATTATTGCATCTTTAATAGGCGCTATGTTTAGTATATATAATTCTACTTTATTTAGCATATTTAGTTTAAGTTTAAATACATTACTTTTAGTTAAAATAGTAGTATTTGTATTATCTATTTGTGTATTAATTTTCTTTATCGCACCAAATTGTAAAAAAGAAGAAAATATAGTTTCTGTTAAAGAAAAAGAAGAAAAATCTTCTAAAAAAACTGAAAATGTTAAAAAAGTAACAGAAAAGGAAGCTACTAAAGAAGCAAAAGTTAAGAAGCAACCTACTAAAAAGGCACCAGCTAAAAAGACTGCTTCAAAGAAAACTGAAACAAAGAAAGTAGCTAAGAAAGCAGCTCCTAAGAAGAGTACATCATCTTCAAAATCAGGAAAGAAGGTGACTAAATAATGATAGCATTAGGTATAGTTTTAGGTTTAATTATAATAGTTTCATTATGGAAAATATTTGTTAAAAATAATAAACACGGATGGGCATCAATAATTCCAATCTACAGAGAAATTGTTATATTAGAAATTGCAGAGTTACCTTTATGGTATGTTGTAATGTTATTTATTCCAATCGCAAACATAGTATTCTTATTTATAATTATGATTAACTTTGTTAAGAAACTTGGTAAATCATCATCATTTGGTGTTGGTTTAGTATTGTTACCATATATCTTCTTACCAATTTTAGATAATTCTATTAATGAAGAAGAAAAGGAAGATAACAGAAAAGAAAAACCAGTATTAGCATTAATTTTATACATACTTTTAATAGTATTTGTATTATTTGCTAGTATTCCATGGGAGTCATTATTTAGCAAGTTTACTGCATTTAGTGATTTTAATACTTGGTTATCAAAATTAGCTATTGGAGACTTTAAAGTATTTAGTAATCTAATTGCTGCACCAGTAGTAACTGATGCTACAACAGGATCTAATGGTGTTATTTCAGCACTTGGTAATTGGACTATGAATGATGTAGCTATTTTACTTATAATAATTAGTATTATAATAGTTATATTTAATAGAAAATACATTAAATTAGATAAATATATTGAAAGTGTTACTAGTGGTATTAAAAAGGTATTACCAGTTGCAATAACTGCTATGTTAATAAGTTTAGTAGCAATTATATTTATTACATCTGGTGTTAATATTACTATAGTAAATCATATTACATCATTAACTAGTAAGTTAGGTGTTATAGTATCTTCTACTTTAGGAAGTATAGTAGGAAGTGTTACAACAGCAGATTTCTATTATTACTTAAATACATTATACACAGTATTCAAAGGTGTAGCAGGTGGAAGTGATTTATATGGTGTTACATCATTTATTGTACAATCAGTATATTACTTAATGATGTTTATCGCACCAACTTCAGTAGCATTAATAGTTGGATTATACTCATTAGATATTCCATACGGAAAATGGTTTAAATACATTTGGAAAGTATTATTATCATTATTAATAATAGTATTAGTTGCAGCAGTTATTATATATGTTGCATTATAATAAATGTGTTTGTAAAAGCTTAAGTGAAAACTTGAGCTTTTTTTGTTTAAAATAAAAATAAAACTATCATAATAATCATAGAATATAGAGAAAAAAGGTGATTATTTTATGTATGTTAATTTTAATGAAGATGCTAAAAAAGTTATAAAACATGCTAAGGGTGAAATGTTAAAATTAAATCATCCTTATGTGGGAAGTGAACATATTATATTATCAATGTTAAAAAATTATGATAGGTTGGAAAGTATATTTAGAAAGCAACATATTACGTATGATAAATTTAAACAAAAATTAATTGATCTAGTAGGTACAGGCTCTAAAAAAAGTAAGTTTATATTATATACACCACTACTTAGAAAAATAATAAGTAATTCTGTTATAGAAGCTAGAGAAGAAAATAAAAAGATAGTTGGACCGGAAAGAATTTTAATACAGATTTTAAATGAAGAAAAGGGCGTAGCATATACGGTTATGACTGCACTTAACATGAATTTTGAAACCCTAAAAAGTGATGTCAGAAACCTATTTAGACAGTCAAAGGGTAAAAAAGGTAAATTGCTATTAGAAGAACTTGGAACAGATTTAGTTAGTGAAGCTAGAGAAAATAAATTAGATCCTGTAATAGGAAGAGATAAAGAAATAAATGATCTTATTAAAATTCTTGTAAGAAGAAAAAAGAATAATCCAATACTAATAGGTCCAGCTGGTGTAGGTAAGACCGCAATAGTAGAACAAATGGCATATTTAATATCAAGAAAAAAAGTTCCAAAGTACTTGTTAGATAAAAGAATTATTTTTATTAATATATTTTCATTAGTTGCAGGAACAAAATATCGTGGTGAATTTGAAGAAAAAATGAAGACGATTATAAAGGAATTAGAAGATAATCCTGATATTATATTATTTATAGATGAGGTACATACAATAGTTGGAGCAGGAAGTGCAGAAGGAGCAATTGATGCTTCAAATATTTTTAAACCAGCTCTTGCAAGGGGAAATATAAAAATAATAGGTGCAACAACAACAGAAGAATATTCTAAGTACATAAAGCAAGATGCTGCACTAAATAGAAGATTTCAAAAAATATATGTTGGAGAACCGAGTAAAAAGGCTTTAAAAAACATATTATTAAATATTAAAAAAATATATGAAACTTTTCATAATGTTATTTTAGAAGATGATTTAATAGATGTTATAATTGATTATTCAAGTAAATATATAGAAGATAGATATGAGCCAGATAGATCTATTGATATTTTAGATGAAGTATGCAGTATGGTATCTTTAAAAGAAACAAAGCTTGATAAAGAAGTAAAAAGAATAACTAGTTTAAAAAATAATCTATCACTTAGAAAAAAAAGAGCTTGTAAATATAATAATTATAAATTAGCTTGTAAGTTAAAAGAAGAGGAAAATAAATTAGATTATGAATTAGAAAAATTAAATAAACCAATAAGAAAGGTTACAAAAGCTGATATAAAGAAAATAATAGAGGAAAAACATAATTGTAAGCTTCTAAACTATGATAATAATTATTATAAAAAATTAGAAAAAAGTATGAAGGATAATATTTTAGGAAGAGATAAGGAAATAGAAAAATTTATTTATTGTTTAAAAAAGTATAAATTAACTGATGATAAATTACCATTTAAAATATCCATAAATGGTAGTGATAATTATTCATTTACAAAGGATATTTGTAAGTGTTTAAATAATAATGTGATAGAGCTTGATTTAGAAAATTTTGAAGGAGCTTACTCAGTAAATAAATTAATAGGTTATCCGTCAGATGTAAAAAATGATTTATTTTCAAAGATAAAACTTAATCCATTTTCTTTAATAATAATTAAAAATTATAATAAAGCTTCATTTGAAGTATTAGGTATAATAGATGAAATATTAAAAAATGGATATTCTTATGATATAAAGGGTAACAAAATAAGTTTTAAAAATACAATGTTTTTTATGCTATTTAATAAGAAGAAAAATAATATTGGATTTGGTAATAATAATTTTGAAGAGAATGATTTATATTTTAAATACGTAATTAATATGGATAGTATAAACGAAGAAAAGTTAGATAATATAATTGATGATAAAATAACTTTTCTAAAAAATAAGTATAGGTTAAACATAAAATTATCTAATGAAACTAAGTATAAATTATTAGATAAGTGTAAAAATGATTTATCAATGATCAACATAAACGATAACTTAAATAAAATAGTAGAAGATAAAGTTATAGACAACATAATTATATCAGATAAAACCTTAGAAAACATAGTAATTTAATATTACTAGTTTTCTTTTTAATTTTATTGTATAATTATTTTTAGAAGGGTGTGATTTTATGCGATTATATAACACATTAACTAAAAAAGTTGAAGAATTTATTCCAAATGAAGAAGGAAAAATAAAAATGTATACTTGTGGTCCTACTGTATATCATTATCAACATATAGGTAATTTAAGATCTTATATAGTAGAAGATGTGTTTGAAAAAACTTTTAAATACTTAGGCTATGAGGTTACAAGATGTATGAACATAACTGATGTTGGTCATTTAAAAAGTGATGGAGACACAGGTGAAGATAAAATGGTAATTGCAATGGAAAGAGAACATAAAACCTCAAAAGAAATTGCTAAGTTTTATACTGATGAGTTTAAGAAAGATTGTAAATTAGTTAATGTAAGATGGCCTGATATGGTAAAAGAGGCAACTGGTGAGATAGATATGTATATCAAGATAATTCAAAAATTATTAGATACTGGTTATGCATATGAAAGTAATGGAAATATATATTTTGATACATCAAAAGATCCAAATTATTATGAATTGTCTGGAAGAAATAAAGATGATTTAATAATAGGTAGTAGGGATGATGTAGAAGAAGATGAAAATAAAAAAAATCCTGCAGATTTTGTACTTTGGTTTACAAACTCTAAATTTGGTAATCAAGAATTACAATGGGATAGTCCTTTTGGAAGAGGATTTCCAGGATGGCATATAGAGTGCTCAGGTATTTCTATTAAGTACTTAGGAGAATATCTTGATATTCACTTTGGTGCAGAGGATGCAATTTTCCCTCATCATACAAATGAAATAGCACAAAGTGAGGCATATCTTGGACATAAGTGGTGTAATTACTGGGTTCACTTATCATGGCTTTTAACTAATAATGTTAAAATGAGCAAAAGCCTTGGACATGTTTTAACTGTATCTAAGTTAAAAGAACAAGGTTATAACCCTTTAGCATATAGATACTTCATACTAAATTCTTATTATCATAAACAAGTTAATTTTACATATGAACTTCTTGAACAATCTCAAACAGCATACTTAAAATTATTAAATAAAATATCAAATATAAAAAATGAAGGAAGTATAGAAGAAGATAAATATAATAAATATAATGATAAATTTAAAAACTATCTATCTGACGACTTAAACACTTCTAACGCTTTAACTTTATTATATGATTTATTAAAAGATAAAGATGTAAATGGAGCAACTAAAATAAAGTTAATTAAGGATTTTGATAGGGTTTTATCATTAGACTTATTAGAGGAAAAAGAAGAAAACATTGATAGTGATCTTAAAAGTTATGTAGAAGAGCAAATTAAGTTAAGAAATGAAGCTAAAAAAAGTAAAAATTTTGATGTTGCAGATAAAATAAGAAATGATTTGCTTGAAAAAGGTATTGAACTTAAGGATACAAGAGAAGGTACTATTTGGAATAAAAGATAAATAATATGAAAGATGTTTTAGATACGTATTAAGTAGAATAAAAAACAGTTAAATATTACATACTAAAAACGGTGATGTTTATGTATTATTTAAACTGTTTTTTTATTTATTCGATTTTAGGTCATGTGCTTGAAACCATAATTTCACTAATAACTAAAAATGGTTTTAAAAGTGGATTTTTATATGGTTGGTGGACTCCAGTTTACGGTATAGGTGCAATAACAATTCTATTTATATCTAAGTATTTATTTAAGAATCTTCATATGCCTAGAATATGGGAAACAGTAATTACGTTTTTTGTTGTTGCAATTGTTTTATCAACACTAGAAGCACTTGGAGGAGTTTTGATAGAAAAAATATTTAACGTAGTATTTTGGGATTACTCTAGTCAAAGATTTTATATAGGACATTACATTTCTCTTGAAATGACTATTGTTTGGGGAATATCAAGTATTATATTTGTTTACATTATTCATCCATTGCTAGATAAACTTATAAAGAAAGTTCCTTTTTGGGCAACCATTTTATTAACAGTGTTATTTTTATTTGATATAACAAAGACTTTTATAGATAAAAAATAATTGACACATCAGTAATTTTGTGCTAGTATAAATGACAATTCAATTAGGGGGGAATTTTGATATGGAAAAGAAAAAAAGAAATGCTTTATTTGAAGATACTATGTTAGATGGTGTAGATTGTATTATGGTGGATGGAAATCCTCAATTTGTTAAATTAATAGATGAAAAAATTTCATCTTCTGGATGTTTAGGTGATCATTATAAAAACATATTTAACAATGTTAAATATCATATACCAAGAACTAGCTACGACAATGCATGTTGTGAGTTAGCTGGTTATAGAAGTTTACCTAAGGATACAGAATTTATATCAATTCTTAAGTTCTTAACAAAAGATGATGTAACTGCATTAATAGATGGTAAATTTGAAGATGATATGGCAATAGATCTTAATAATAGAATGACAGAAAAATTATCAAAAAGATAAAAGCTTCCATTAATTTGGAAGTTTTTTTATAATATTTTATCAACAAGCCCATATTCTAATGCTTCTTTAGCTGTTAAATAATGATCTCTTTCAGTATCCTTTTCTATTTTTTTAATATCCTGTTTTGTTTTCTCTGCTAATAATTTATTAAGTTTATTTCTTAGATAAATGATTCTATCAGCTACTATTTTAATTTCAGTAGCTTGTCCGTTTACTCCTCCTAAGGGTTGATGTATCATAACCTCACTATTTGGTAGAATAAATCTTTTTCCAGCATCTCCACTAGCGAGTAAAACAGAAGCCATGGACGCAGCCATACCTACACATATTGTTGATATAGGGCTTTTTACAAAATTCATAGTATCATAAATTGCCATACCAGCCGTTATACTACCTCCAGGACTATTTATATATATACTTATTTCAGCATCTGATAAAGAATCTAAAAATAGTAGTTCACTTATTATTGTATTAGCATTATCGTCATCAATTTCTCCACTTATAAATATTATTCTATCTTTAAGTAGTTTAGAATAAATATCATATGCTCTTTCACCTCTACTTGTTTTTTCTACAACACTTGGTATTAAATTCATATTTAATTTACCCTCCTAATAATATTATGTATAAAGTATTTATATTTATTATCAAAATATTGTGACTTTTTTATAATATTTTGTTATTATATTATTAGAATAAGAGGGTGCATATAATGGAAGAAGTAAAAATTAAATATAAAGATGAAGTAATAAGTATCAAAAAGGGTACTACACTACTTGAATTATCAAAAAAATACAAAGATAATTATAAATATGACATATTATCTGGAAGTATAAATAATAGGTTATCAAACCTTAGTACAGAGCTAACAAAAAATTGTACAATTGATTTTTATGATGTATCAAGTTTACTTGGAAACAGAACATATGAAAGAGGTCTTTATTTTCTTTTATCGAAGTCAGTTATGGATGTTTTAGGGTGTGATATAAAGATTATGCACATGGTCGATAAAGGAATATATTGTCAAATACTTTTTAATAACAAAGTTACAGATGTTATAGTGGAAAAAATTAAACAAGAAATGCAAAGCTTAGTTGAAAAAGAGTTACCGATAGATAGAATAATGGTATCAAGATTAGATGCTATAGATTACTATGAAAAAATGAATCAATTTGATAAGGCACAATCTTTAAGATACATAAGTAATTCAAGCATTAGTTTATATAAAATGGATGATACACTAGATTATTTCTATGGAGTTTTACCTAATAATACAAAACTTTTAAAAACGTTTGATATAAAAAATATTGGCGATAATAATATAATGTTGATGTTTCCATATTATTATGACATAGATGCGGGCCTTAAATTTGATAGAAATGAAATGATAGTTAATTCTATAAAAGAAAATGATAAGTCACTTGAAAGTATGGGAATAAATACATCTGTTGACTTAAATAAATTAGTATCTAAGGGAGAGTATGCAGATATAATAAGAATTAGTGAGTCATTACAAAATAGTAAATTATTAGAAATAGTTAATAAGATAAATGATGATAAGAACATAAAAATGGTTTTAATAACAGGTCCATCTTCATCAGGTAAGACAACGATGTCTAAGAAACTAACACTATTTTTAAAGAGTAAGGGTTATGATCCAATTCCTATATCTGTAGATGATTTTTATAAAAATATGGAAGATAGAGTAAAAGATGAGAATGGTGAAAAAGAAAGAGAAAGAATAAGTGCTTTTGATACAAATTTATTTAATACTAAGATGAGTGATTTATTAAATAAAGAAGAGGTTTTATTACCAAAATATAATTTTCCCGCTAATAAAAGAGAGTGGAGAGATTCTAAGATAAAAATGAAAGATAATAGTATTTTAATAATAGAAGGTATCCATGCTTTTAATGATAAGTTAACTGAGATAATACCTGATAAAAATAAGTTTAAGATATTTATATGTCCAGAAACTCCGCTTAATATAGATAATCATAATTTATTTAGAACAACAGATAATAGGTTATTAAGAAGAATAGTAAGGGATAATAGAACAAGGGGTACTTCATCAGCTGAAACTTTAAAATCATGGAAACAAGTTAGAAAGATAGAAGAAGAAATTATATTACCTTATTCAAAAGAAGCAGATGAGGTTATAAATACATCATTAGTTTATGAACTTAGTGTCCTTAAAACATATGCAGAACCTTTATTGTTTTCAGTTTCAGAAAATGATGAAAATTATGATGAAGCATTAAGATTAATTAATTTATTTAGGGTTATACTAGGAATGCCATCTGATGCAGTACCAGATGATTCAATAATGAGAGAATTTATAGGTGGAAGTTGTTTTGAGTATTAAATAATGATAAAATATATATAAGGAGATGATTATATGGCTATTAAAGTAGCAATAAATGGATTTGGAAGAATAGGAAGATTAGTATTTAGATTAATGCAAGAGGATAAGGACTTTGACGTAGTTGCAATAAATGATTTAACTGATGCAGCTCAATTAGCATATTTATTAAAGTATGATACTTCTCATAGAAGATACAGAGTAGAAGATATATCAAATGATGATAAAAATATTATAATAGGAGATAAAAAGGTAAGAATTTATAGTGAAAGTGATCCTAAACTTTTGCCATGGAAAGAATTAGGAATTGACTTGGTTTTTGAATGTACTGGATTTTTCACTAGTTTAGAAAAAGCAAGTGCACATATAGAAGCTGGTGCAAAGAAAGTAATAATTTCAGCACCTGCTAAAGGTGATTTAAAAACAATAGTATATAACGTAAATCATGAGACTTTAACAGGGGATGAAAAAGTAATTAGTGCGGCAAGTTGTACAACAAACTGTTTAGCACCTGTTATGAAGTTATTGTGTGATAATTATGGAGTAAAAAAAGGTTTCATGACAACTGTTCATGCATATACTAATGATCAATCATCTCTTGATGTAGCTCATAAGAAGGGTTATTTATCAAGAAGAGGAAGAGCAGCTGCAGCAAACATAGTACCTGCAACAACAGGAGCTGCATCAGCAATTGGACTTGTTATACCAGAGTTAAAAGGAAGGTTAGATGGAATGGCAATGCGTGTCCCAACTACAACAGGTTCAGTAATAGATTTATCTCTTGAATTAAATAAAAATGTAACTAAAGAAGAACTAAATAATTTATTTAAAAATAATCAATCAGAAACAATTGCTTATACTGAAGATCCTATTGTTTCTAGTGATGCTATTGGAATAAGAGAAGGTTCTTTAGTAGATGGTTTATCAACTAACGTAATAGAAGTAGATGGTAAACAGTTAGTAAAAATAGTATCATGGTATGATAATGAGATGAGTTATTCAGCTCAAATGGTTAGAACAGCTAAATATTTTGCTAGTAAGTAATAAATATGATATAATTTTTGTATGATAGGTGGTGATATTTGTGGATAATGAATATAGTGATTATAAAGAAGAAGAGGAACCAAAAAAGTTTCAGATAAAAAGATGGATGGTTATCGTAGGAATAGCAGTTTTAGTACTTATAGTAGCTATTATTCTAATTATTGTAATTCACAAAAAGAATCAAAAACCTAAAATGACTGCCGCGGCATGTGAAGAGTTAGAAAATAGAATGGTTGAGGAAGCAAGTGTTTATATAGAAAATAATTCTATGGAGATAACAGAAGACATTACTAGAATTGATTTTACTGAGTTACTTGATACTAATGGTGGAAATATAGTTTCTAGTAAAATTGCTGAGTTAGATACAGTAAAAGGTTATGTAAATGTTTATCAAGCTGATGGTGAAAATGAGTATGATCCATATATAATGTGTTCTAATGTTTATAAAACGGCAGGATATAAAGAAGAAGATGAAGAAACAGATAATAAACCTGTTATAAAATTAAATGGTAAGTCAAAAATAAGTATTTATGTTGGTGATACTTATATAGATGAAGGAGCAACAGCTTCTGATAAAGAAGATGGTGATTTAACAGATAGTATAGTTATAGAAAATAAGGTTGATACTTCCAAGAGTGGAAAATATACGGTAAAATACACAGTAGAAGATTCTTTTGGAAATAAGGTTAGTAAAAAAAGAAAGGTAACTGTTAAAGAAAAGGAAACAACAACTACTAAAACTACAACATCAGAATCTACAACTATTAAACCTACTACAACAACAACTAGGGTGGTAACTACTTATAAAACAACTGTTAGAAGAACTACTGCAAGAGTAACAACGAAAGTTAATACTACAACAACAAGAAGAATTACAACACCACCTACTATAACATTAGTTGGTGGTGATTATACTATGAATACTGGAGGAATGTATAAAGAACCAGGGTATTCAGCAAAAGATGCTTTAGGAAATAACATAACAGCAAGAGTTAGGGTTACTAATAATATTAATGTGACAACTCCTGGAACTTATAATGTTTTTTATAATGTAACTGATTCATATGGTAATTCTGCTAATAAAATTAGAAGGGTTTATGTTAAAGCTTCTGGTTCAATTAATGGTATTACAATATCACCTAGTTCCATTTCATTAAGTGTAAATAGTTCATACAAATTAATTGCATCATTATCTGCAACAGGGACGGTTAATAGAAAAATAACATGGTCTAGTAGTAATAATGGTGTTGCAACTGTTTCACAAGATGGTACGGTTGTTGCAAAATCAAAAGGTACATCGATTATAACAGCAAAAGCATCAAACGGTAAAAGTGCAACATGTATTGTTTCAGTAAGATAGAAAATTTTAGATTTTCTATTTTTTAATATACGTGATATAATTAATATGGAGGGTAACATGAAAAAGACTATTAAAGATGTTAATATAGATAATAAAACATTAATAATTAGATGTGATTTTAATGTTCCAATAAAAGATGGTAAAATACTAGATGATAATAGAATAGTAATGAGTTTAAAGACTATAAATTATGCTTTAGATCATAATTGTAAAATTGTTCTTTTATCTCATTTAGGCAGAATAAAAAGTGAAGATGATAAGAAAAACAATAGTTTATACATAGTATCAAAACGTTTAGAAGAGTTACTTAACAAAAAAGTAGAGTTTATAGATGAAACACGTGGTGATGTGTTAACAAATTCCGTTAAAAATATGAAAGAAAAAAATATAATATTAGTTCAAAATACTAGGTATGAAGACTATCCTGATAAACTAGAATCAGGTTGTGATGACAAATTAGGAAGATACTGGGCTAGTTTAGGTGATATATTTATTAATGATGCTTTTGGAACTTGTCATAGAAAACATGCTTCAAATGTTGGAATATCAAAATATATTCCATCTGCAGTTGGTTTTCTTGTGGAAAAAGAACTTTATGAATTATCTAACACACTATCTAATCCAAAAAGACCATATGTCGTTATAATGGGTGGTGCAAAGGTAAATGATAAGATAAAAGTTATTGATAAGTTAATTAAAAAATGTGATTATTTATTAGTAGGTGGAGGAATAGCTAATACATTCTTAAAAAGTATGGGTTATGATTTGAAAAAGTCAATTTATGATGATACTTCATTAGACTATTGTAAAAACTTATTAGAAGAATATAAAGATAAAATTATTTTACCAGTAGATGGATATTCATCAACAGAGTATAAGGATAACTTAGAAGTAAAATATAGTATGTTAAATGAAGTGCCTGAAAATTGCATGGTATTAGATATTGGGCCTTTAAGTATAGAGTTATTTAGTAAGTATATTAAAGATGCAAAGACTGTTTTTTATAATGGGCCAGTAGGAGTTTCAGAGTTTAAAAACTTTGAGTATGGGACTAAAAATCTTTTAGAATTACTAAATAAATCAAATGCAGACGTTATAATTGGTGGTGGAGATTCAGCAGCAGCAGCAATTAGATTTGGTTATAAAGATAAATTTAAACATATTTCAACAGGTGGAGGAGCATCTTTAGAATTAATTGAAGGAAAAAAATTACCTGCAATTGAAGCAATTGATGATAAGTAGTATGAAAAAGAAAATAATTAATTATTTAATATTAGTTCTAGCAATAATATTAGTTTTATATTTTACTTTAAAAGATAATTTTAATGATATTATTTATGAACTTAAAACGGTAAATATAGGAATTTACTTAGTGGCAGTTTTGATATTTTTTATATCTCTTATATTTAAATCACTTAGTTTATGTATCTTTTCTAATGAGTATAAAAAGTATAGTGCTTTTAAAACTTATAATTTAACTTTAATATCTTTATTTTTAAATGGAATAACGCCTTTTCAAACGGGTGGTCAACCTTTTCAAATATATTTAATGAAAAAAGATGGCTTTAGAATAAGTGATGCAACTAATGCAATGATAAGTGATTGCATAGTATATCAAATTGCACTAATTTTAATAGGATTTATATCATTAATCGCTAACTTATTTTTAGGCTATTTTAGTATGGATAGGTATTTAAGTATATTTGTTATTTTAGGTTTTATCTTAAATGTTTTAGTCTTAGTCTTTTTAATAGTTGTAACATCTGCAAAAAAAACAGGATATAAAGTAGTAAAAAAAATTATAAATTTTTTATTTAATCTTAAGTTTATGAAAAGATTTGAAAATAAAAAAGAAGACTTAATTAAAAGTTTAGAACATTTTTATTTTACTGGTAAAAAAAGAAAGAAGAGTAAAAATAGTATAATTTTTGGAATAATATTAAACATGATTTATTTAACATTATTGTACATAGTTCCAATATTTATATTTGAATCTCTTAAAAATGTAGATATTACATTTATGCAAGCTTTTACTGCTAGTTCATTTGTTATGATTTTAGGAAATATAATTCCAATACCTGGAGCAACAGGAGGTATAGAGTATAGTTTTATGCAATTCTTTGGAAAGTTTGTTAAAGGGGCTTTGTTATCTAGTGGAATGCTTTTATGGAGATTTACTACATATCTGTTAGGACTAATAGTTGGAAGTGTTGTGTTAATGTTTAAAAAAGGAGAGAAAAAAAGATGAGAATAGGATTATTTACAGATACATATCCTCCATATATTAATGGGGTTTCTACAAGTGTTATGATGCTTAAAAATGGGTTAGAAAAACTTGGACATACTGTTTATGTCGTAACTGTTAATAGTGAGTCATTCTCTTATAGATCAGAAGATAATGTGCTTATGATTCCAGGTGTTCCAATTGGAATTTTAGATTACAGATTAACAAGTCTTTATCCTATGAAAGCTAAAAAGATAATAAAAAGCTGGAATTTAGATGTAATACATTCACATACTGAGTTTGGAGTAGGTTCTTTTGCTAGGTTTTTTTCAAAGCAATATAATATACCTTTAGTACACACATATCATACTATGTATGAAGAGTATATATATTATATAACAAAAGGTTACTTTGATGGTCCTTCTAAAAAGTTAGTTGAGTATTTAACACTGTTTTTATGTGATAAGACAGTTGAAGAGTTAATAGTACCAACTAAAAAAGCTTATGATTTATTTAAGAATAAATATAAGGTTAAAAGAAATGTTCATATAATACCAACAGGTATAGATGTTAAAAGATTTTATAAAGAAAACATAGATAAAAAGGAAAAAGAGGCTTTAAGGAAAGACATTGGTCTTAATAAAAATGATTATGTTGTAATGTTTGTTGGAAGAATTGCTAAAGAAAAAAACATAGAATTTTTAATTAATGCTCATAAAAAACTTATAAAGAAAAATAAGAATGCTAAACTGGTAATAGTAGGTGATGGTCCTGACGTTAAAGATTTGTTTGAGTTGGTTGATAAAAATAAATTAAATAAAAACGTAATATTTACCGGAAAAGTTTCTTGGGATAAGGTTCCAATTTATTATGCTTTATGTGATGTTTTTGTAACTTCTTCAACAAGTGAAACACAAGGTTTAACTGTAATAGAAGCTATGGCAGCATCAAAACCAGTAGTTGCAATAAAAGATGAAAGTTTTGAAATAGTAATAGAAAACGAAAAAAACGGATTATTTTTTACAAATGAAAAGGAATATATAAATTTAATAGAAAAACTATATAATGATAAAGAATATGCTAATAAGATTGGCAGAAAAGCATGTGATAAGGCTAAGTTATATAGTGAGGAAGCTTATGCTAAAAACGTATTAGAAATTTACAACATGGTAATAAAAAGAGACACTAATATCTTTAATAAGACATTTCATAATATAAAGAAGATAGTTTCAAAAAAGGAAGTTGATAGTAATGGAAAAGATAATAGTATGTAATCAAAAGATGTTTTTAACATATGATGAAGCTAAAGTCTTAATGAATGAATTAAAAGATGAAAATAATGAAAATTTCATAGTAGCACCTAATTTTTTAAACATGAAATTATTTAAGGATTTTAATTTATGTGCACAAAATTGTCATTATGAAAACGCTGGAGCAAGAACAGGTGAAGTATCACCTTATCATTTAAGTTTAGTAGGAGTTAAATATGTTTTATTAGGTCATTCTGAAAGAAGAGAAGTAGAAGATGATTATTTAATTAATAAAAAAGTTGTTTCAGCTACCAAAAACTCTTTAATTCCAATACTTTGTATTGGTGAAACTTATTTAGATAATCAAATGCATAGAACAAGTGAAGTATTAAAAAAGCAACTGAAAATAGCTCTTACATCAGTGGATAAGGATAGTATTTTTTATGTAGCATATGAACCTAGATGGTTAATAGGTGGTAAAAACACTCTTACAAAAAATGAAATAGAAGATTCAGTTAAATATATTAAGAAGATTTTAACTGAGCTTGGTTTTAAAAATAATAAGATATTATATGGAGGCTCAGTTAACAAAAGTAATATTGACTTGATACTAAGTAATAATGTAGATGGATATTTATTAGGAAATGCATCTTGTAATATTGATGAATTAAAATATATAATAAATTGTATAAAAAGTGTAAAGTAGAACTGTTTTTGACAAACTTCTCTTTATTAATGTGGTAAAAATATGATATGCTAATATTGTATTATAGAAGGGGATGCTTGCTATGAATGGTAATAAAATCTCATTAAGAGGTAGGTTTTTGGACGTTTTATATGAGCTTAAGTTTAGATTAACTGTTGAAAAGATAAGTGGTAAAATGACTATCTTAAAATCAAAGTTTAGAGAAATGATAGAAGATGAAACTGCTAAGGATATTATGGTTAGAGATAAAATAGATGAGTTGTTTAGTCCATTAAACTTATTTAAAAAGCAAAATAATAATACGTTGCCTATTGTTGAAGATAGTAATAGTAATGAATTAGAAAGTTCTTCAAATGAAAAGGCAAATGTGAAGAGTAATAGTTTGATAAAGACTCTTCCACAGTTTAGAGGTAATAATAACAGCGATAAAATGGCTGCTTAATTAAAGAAATGTAGTAAAAAATGCATTTCTTTTTTTTGTTCGACATAAAATGATAAATGTTTTAAAAATAGTGCAGTATAATTTTTTTGTAATTGAAAGGAAAGAAGAGTATGAAAAAAGATAATAAACAAATTAGATTGATAGTAGTAGATGATAATGAAGCACTAACTGATATGGTAGAAGAATATTTTAGTGAGCATCAAAAAATAAAAGTTGTAAAGAAATTATATAATGGATTAGATGCATTTGAATATATAAAGGATAATAAAGATGCGTTTGATATTATGTTACTAGATCTTATAATGCCTAAGAAAGATGGAATATATGTTTTAGACCAAATGAAGAAAAATAATATAGAAAAGAATGTAATTATTGGTACATCTTTTAACGCAGATGAAACAATATCTAGAGTATCAAAATATAATCCAAAACATTTTTTATTAAAACCTTTTGATATGTCAGATTTAGAAGATAAAATAATGGATGCGGTAAACTTTGTACCGGATAATAAAAATGGTATGAATTTATATCATAATAATTTAGAAATTTCTGTTACTAAATTATTGCATGGACTAGGTGTTCCATCTCATATAAAAGGTTATCAATATATAAGAGAAGGAATTTTATTAATGTATGAATCTCCTTCTATAGTAGGTGCGATAACTAAAGAGTTATATCCAGAGATAGCTAATAAGTATGATACTACTGTATCTAGGGTAGAAAGAGCAATACGTCATGCTATTGAGGTTAGTTGGAATAGAGGTGACATAGAGCTTATGGAAGAGGTATTTGGGCATAGTGTTGATTATGATAGAGCAAAGCCAACTAATAGTGAGTTTATAGTTACATTATCTGATAAGTTAAGATTAGAGTTTAGTAAAGATAAGAAGAAAAGTTTTTAATATAAAATAATCATATTTTAATAATTATTTAATAATTTAATGATATACTATAGATATATGGAGGTTATTAAATGAACTTAAGTAGAGAAAGAGGTATGTCAAACTTTTTATCAAAAGTATTTTTGTGGATGATGATAGGGTTATTAATATCAGGAGGAACTGCGTATTTAACATATGCTACACCTTCTATAACAAAATTTGTATATCAATTTTATACACTTATTTTGTTAGTAGAATTAATTGTTGTAATTTCTTTTACTGCATTAAGAAGAAAGGTGTCACCTAGCATGGCTAAATTACTGTTTATTATATATTCTATAGTAAGTGGTTTAACGTTATCATCAATATTTATAGTTTATAAATTAGGTAGCATAGGTATTGTATTTTTAGCAGCTGCATTAATGTTTGGGTTAATGGGAATTTATGGTTTAACAACTAAAAATGATTTATCATCTTTTGGTAAAATACTAATATTTGCCCTTATAGCTATAATAATAATGTCAGTGATTAATATTTTTGTTCAAAATTCAGAGTTTAATATATTTATTTGTGTTGTATCAATTCTAATTTTCCTAGGCTTAACTGCATGGGATCTAAATAATTTAAAGGCAATTTATAGATATTATGAATCAAATGAAGAAGAACTTAATAAAGCTGCTATTTATGGTGCTCTTGATTTGTATTTAGACTTTATTAACATTTTCTTAAATTTATTAAATTTATTTGGAAAAAGAAATGACTAGCTAAAGCTAGTTTTTTTATGCAAAGTATATGTAAATCTGTTATTAAATGCTTTCATTATATTTTAAAATCATTTATAATACTTATATGGAAAGTAGTGATGTAGTTGTGAAAAAATTAAAAATATTATTATTTATAATACTTTGTATGTTTGTTCAAATTAATGTTGTATCAGCAAGAGAGTTAACTTTAAAAGAGGTTTCTGATAATTATAAGAATTCGTTAATAGAATTTATGCAAAAAGCTTTTGAGGGTGGAACAATTAATGAAACAAATGCCGGTTCTTTTAATATTATATATGATGATAATAATTTTATTATATCTATAACAAATGATAATAAAACATTAAATTATAATTTCTTATATAATAAAGATGCTAATACTTTAGTATATGATGGAGCTACGTTAAATGGTGTTAAAAATGTAGACGCTGAGTCAGTAAATACATTAATTATATTACCATTAGCATATGATGTTGCAAATCTTCAGGGGTATAGTTATGAACAATTTGTATCGTTAGTTGGAGAACAAACAAATTTAACCCTAGAAAATGATGGAATTTCTTTTACGTATGAAACTTATAAAAAGACAGATGAGAACGTAAGTATTGAAGTAAATTACATTAAAACCTTTAGTTTAAACTTAGGAGATACATATGCTAATAGATTATCCAAGGTCGTTGTTACTAAAAAGAGTGATGAATCTAATGATGCTCAAAAATTATCCACAGCAGAAAAGCCAGAGAAAAATCCACAAACTAATGATTTCAAAATAGGGTTAATAATAAGTGTAGTTGTTGCATTTCTTTTTGCATCGGTATTCGGTTATAAAAAGTTAAGAAGATTATTAAAAAATTAATTAAGAAAAGATGGACATAAAATAATTTATTTCTATCTTTTTTTGATTTTTACTGTGGAAAACTAAAAAAATGCTAAAAAATTATGCATTATAAAAAAATGCAAAAAATAGTCTAAAACCCCTTGAAATAAAGGAAAACACGTGCTATAATTGTTACTGCGTGTAGATGCGAAGATGTGCGAGGTTGCTGACACTCCAGGTAGAGTTGTTAATTCACTACAAAGGAAATCAGGTAATTCGTTCGGAGCAAGTCTATACAAGATATAGGCGAAGGGAGGATAATTGAGTATGTCAAATAAAATTCGAATTAAATTAAAAGCATATGAACATCGTTCTTTAGATTTAGCTGCTTCTAAAATAGTTGAAACAGTTAAGCGTACTGGAGGAAAGGTATCTGGTCCTGTACCATTACCAACTGAAATCCAAAAATATACAATTTTAAGATCTGTTCATAAGGACAAAGACTCACGTGAACAATTCGAAATGCGTACACACAAGAGATTAATTGATATTACATCACCAAGCAAGGAAACTATAGATGCATTACAACATTTAGATTTACCTAGTGGTGTTGAAATAGAAATTAAATAAATATAGGAGGAAGAAATGGAAAGAAAAGGAATCTTAGGTCGTAAGCTAGGAATGACTCAAGTTTTTGAAAAAAACGGAAAACTTGTTCCAGTTACTGTAGTTGAAGTTGAACCTAACGTTGTTACTCAAATTAAAACAACTGAAAATGATGGCTATGAAGCTATTCAATTAGGTTTTTACACTAAAAGAGAAAAACTTAGTAACAAGGCTGAAAAAGGTCATCTAGCAAAAGCTAACACTGCTCCTAAGCGCTTCTTAAAAGAGATTCGCGGAGTAGATATTAGCAAGTATGAGCTTGGTCAAGAACTTACAGTAGAAGTTTTTGAAGAAGGCGAAATGGTTGATGTTACTGGAATCTCTAAAGGTAAAGGTTTCCAAGGAGTTATTAAACGTTACAATCAATCAAGAGGTCCTATGGGACATGGATCTCAATATCATAGAGGTGTTGGTTCATTAGGAACAATGAGACCAATGCGTGTATTTAAAGGTAAGAAATTACCAGGACACATGGGACATGTTACTGTTACAATGCAAAACTTAGAAATAGTTGCAGTAATGAAAGACGAAAATGTTATTTTAATAAAAGGTAATGTTCCAGGTGCTAAAAAGTCTTTAGTTATCATCAAGTCAGCTGTTAAAAAGCCAAATGTAAAAAAGGATAAGATCGAATTAGTATCTTATGCTAAAGAAGAGGCTGAAACAGTAACTGAGGTTAACGAAGCATCACAAGAAACTGCTGAATAATTTAAGTTAGTTAAAAAAAATTATTAAGCATGTGATGAAAGGAGGAACTAAAATGCCAAAGACAGCACTTTTAAGTTTAAAAGGTGAAAAAATTAAAGACATTAAATTAGATGATAGCGTTTGGAAAATTACACCAAACGATCAAGTTGTATATGAATCAATCGTATTGATGCGTGCAGCTTTAAGACAAGGTTCACACTCTGTTAAAAACCGTGGAGAGGTAGCAGGCGGAGGAAGAAAGCCTTGGAGACAAAAAGGTACTGGTAATGCCCGTCAAGGTTCTATCAGAGCACCACATTTTGTTGGAGGTGGAGTTGTATTTGGACCAAATCCAAATAGAAACTACACTAAGAAAATGAATAAGAAAGAACGTCGTTTAGCTTTAAAATCAGCATTAACTTATAAAGCTAATGATAAAGACGTTATAGTTGTTGATAAGTTTGAAACTGAATCTTTAAAAACTAAAGATATGTTAAAAACTTTAGAAGGATTAAAAGCAACTGGTAAAGTATTAATCGTTACTACAGAGTTAACTGAAAACTTAATCTTAGCAACTAGAAACATCGGTAATGTTAAGTTAGTTTTAGCTAATGAATTAAATACATATGACGTTTTATATTGTGATAAATTAATAATCACAGAAGATGCTGTGAAATATGTTGAGGAGGTGCTTAAATAATGAACGAATTAAGAGATGTAATATTAGCACCAATTGTTACTGAAAAATCAGCAAACATAAGCGCAGATGGAAGAAAAGTTGAATTAAAAGTTGCAAGAGATGCAAATAAAATTCAAATAAGACAAGCTGTTGAAAAAATATTCAACGTAAAAGTTACAAATGTAAATACAATAAATGTACGTCCTAAGAAAAAAAGAGTTGGACGTTATACAGGAACAACTAAAGCTTACAAGAAAGCTATTATTACTTTAGCTGAAGGAAGCAAGTTAGATTTAAGCTAATAAGGAGGAAAAATAATGCCAGTTAAAAAGTTCAGACCAACTACAAATGCTTTAAGACAAATGAGTACTTTGGTTAATGATGAAATAACTAAATCAACTCCTGAAAAAAGCTTAGTAGTTAATAAGAGAAAAACAGATGGACGTAGCAATGGCCGTATTACTGTTAGACACCGTGGTGGTGGAGAAAAAAGAAAATATCGTATGTTTGTTTTCAAAAGAAATAAATTTGATATTACTGGAAAAGTAGCTGCTATTGAATATGATCCAAATAGAAGTGCTAATATAGCCTTAATAAATTATAAAGATGGAGAAAAAAGATATATAATCGCTCCTAAAGGATTGAAAGTAGGCGACATTATCGTTAGTGGTCAAAACGTTGACGTTAAGGTAGGTAATGCAATGCCAATTATGAATATTCCAGTAGGTACAGTTATTCATAATATAGAAATGAGACCTGGTAAAGGTGCTCAAATAGCACGTAGTGCTGGATCAAGTGCACAAATACTTGGTCGTGAAGAAAAATATGTATTAATAAGATTAAGAAGTGGCGAAACAAGAAAAATTTTAGGAACTTGTATGGCTACAATTGGTGAAGTTGGTAATGGTGATTATTCACTAGTTAACTTAGGTAAAGCTGGACGTACTCGTCATATGGGTATAAGACCTACAGTACGTGGTTCAGTTATGAATCCTAACGATCACCCACATGGTGGTGGTGAAGGTAGAGCTCCAATTGGACGTAAACAACCTATGACACCTTGGGGTAAACCAGCACTTGGTAAGAAGACTCGTAAAAACAAGAAAGCTTCTACTAAGTTAATAGTAAGTCGTAAAAAATAAAAGAAAGGAATGAATGTAAATGGCAAGAAGTATTAAAAAAGGGCCTTATGTATTTAAAAGATTATTAAAAAAGGTTCAAAATCTAAATAAAGAAGGAAAAAAAGAAGTAATTAAGACTTGGTCACGCCGTTCAACAATATTTCCAGATTTTATTGGTCACACTTTTGCAGTTCACAATGGTAAGGATTTCATCCCTGTTTATGTAACTGAAGATATGGTTGGACATAAACTAGGTGAATTCTCATTAACTCGTAAATGTGGTGGACACGGCGAAAACAAAGATAAAAAGTAAATAACTAGAAGGGAGATAACAATATGGAAGCGAAAGCAATTGCGAAGACAGTTCGTATTTCCGCTTTAAAATCTCGTTTAGTTATGAGGTTAATAAACGGAAAAGACGTAAGTGAAGCTATGGCTATTTTAAATAATTTAAACAGCAAAGCTGCACGCGTTATAAAAAAAGTTTTAACATCAGCAGTAGCAAATGCTGAAAATAATCATAATCTTGACGTAAGTAAATTATATGTTAAAGAAGCTTATGTTAATGACGGTCCAGTTCTTAAGAGATCTGTACCTGATTCAAGAGGAAGAATTGCAAGAAACGATCACCGTACAAGTCATTTTACAGTGGTTGTAGCAGAAAGATAATATAAGGAGGAAAAACTAATGGGTCAAAAAGTTAATCCTGCAGGTTTAAGACTTGGAATTAACAAGGATTGGACTGCTAAATGGTATTCAAAGGCTAATAATTTCTCTGACACTTTAAAAAAAGATATGATAATTCGTAACTTTTTAGATAAGAAGTTAAAAAATGCTGCAGTATCTAAAGTAGTTATTGAAAGAAATAATAAAAAGACTGAGATTAAAATCAATACTGCTAAACCTGGTGTTGTAATTGGTCATGGTGGAGAAGAAATTGAAAAGTTAAAGAAACAAATTAACAAGTTAGTAAACGAAGAAGTTCAAATTTCTATCGTTGAAATTAAAAATCCAGATATGGATGCTCAATTAGTTGCTAATAACATAGCAGCCCAAATAGAAAATAGAGGTTCATATCGTATGGCTCAAAAAAGAGCTATTAGAAACACAATGAGAGCAGGAGCTAAAGGTATCAAAACTTTATGTTCTGGTCGTTTAAACGGAGTAGAAATTGCTCGTAGCGAAGGTTATAATGAAGGTACTACACCTTTACATACTTTAAGAGCTGATATCGATTATGCAACAGCAGAAGCTGATACTACATATGGTAAAATCGGTGTAAAAGTATGGATATATAAAGGTGAAATACTTCCTTCAAAGAAAAAGGGAGGTGCTCGCGATGTTAATGCCAAAAAGAACTAAATATCGTAAACCTCATAGAATTTATCATGAAGGAAAATCAAAAGGAAATACTGAATTACATTTTGGTGAATACGGTCTTCAAGCTAAAGAAGGTGCATGGATAACTGCACAACAAATTGAAGCTGCCCGTGTTGCTATGACAAGATACATGAAACGTGGTGGAAAAGTATATGTTAACATTTTCCCACATTTATCATTAACAAAGAAACCTTTAGAAACTAGACAAGGTAAAGGTAAAGGTAATCCTGATTCATGGGTTGCAGTTGTTAAAGAAGATAAAATTATGTTTGAGGTAGCTGGTATATCAGAAGAAGTTGCTCGTGAAGCATTAAGACTTGCAATGCACAAGTTACCTATCAAATGTAGATTTGTAAAAAAAGAATTAGGTGGTGAAGAAAATGAAGGTTAAAGAAATAAGAGAGTTAACCACTGAAGAAATTATTTCAAAAATTGCTGAAAGTAAGGAAGAAATATTTAATTTACGTATGCAACAAGCTACCGGAAATTTAGAAAAACCTTCAAGAATAAAAGAATTACGTAAGGATGTAGCAAGAATGAAAACTATACTTGCTGAACGTAAGGAGGGTTAATATGGAAAAAGGTAAAAGACATGAAATAATTGGTAAAGTTGTAAGTGCTAAAAATGACAAAACAATTACAATTTTAGTTGAAACTAAGAAAAAAGATGATAAATATGGAAAACGTATTTCATCTTCAAAAAAATATACTGCACATGACGAAGAAAACAAAGCTAAAGAAGGCGATATCGTTAAAGTAGTAGAAACTAAACCATTATCAAAAACAAAAAGATATAGCTTAGTTGAAATAGTTGAAGAAGCCGTAATTTTATAGGCACTTTACAATAAAGAAGGAGGATTATTATGATTCAACAACAAAGTCGTTTAAAAGTTGCTGATAATACTGGTGCTCGTGAGCTAATGGTTATTAGAGTTCTAGGTGGAAGTAAAGTAAAAGCTGGTAATATTGGCGATGTCGTAGTTGGAACAGTAAAAAAAGCAACTCCAAATGGTAATATATCAAGCGGTAAAGTCGTAAAAGCGGTTATCGTTAGAAGTAAATTTGGAATGCGTAGAGATGATGGGTCTTACATTAAATTTGATGATAATGCTTGCGTTATTATTAAAGATGATAAGACTCCAGTTGGAACAAGAGTATTAGGTCCAGTAGCACGCGAATTACGTGATAAGGATTTCATGAAAATCGTATCTTTAGCAAAAGAAGTGTTATAGGCCTTTTAAGGAGGATAAATCATGAATTTAAAAGTTGGAGATAAAGTACGTGTTATTGCTGGTAAGGACAAAGGTAAAGAAGGAAAAATCATTGGTAAAAAGAATGATAGAGTTTTAGTTGAAGGAATTAACATGGTAAAAAAACATGTTAAACCTAATGGACAAGACCAAAATGGTGGAATTGTTGAAAAAGAAAGCTTAATTCATGTATCTAACGTAATGATTATTGATCCTAGTACAAAAAAACCTACTAGAATATCACACGAAATAAATAAAGATGGAAAAAAAGTTAGAATTTCTAGCAAGTCAAAAAATAAATTAGACTAACCTGAAAGGAGGTAACTATGAACAGTTTAAAAAAACAATATCAAGAAGAAATAATTCCTGAATTAACAAAAAAATACAATTATAATACTGTCATGGCTGTACCAAAGCTAGAAAAGATCGTAGTTAATATGGGTGTTGGAGATGCAACAATTAATAGTAAATTAATGGATGCAGCAGTATCTGACTTAGAAAAAATAACAGGTGCTAAACCAGTTATAACTAAAGCTAAGAAATCAGTAGCTGGATTCAAAATAAGACAAGGTCAAGCTATCGGATGTAAAGTTACTCTAAGAGGAGAAGCTATGTATACATTCTTAGAAAAATTAGTTAAAATCGCATTACCAAGTGTACGTGATTTTAGAGGTATTTCTAATAAAGCATTTGACGGAAGAGGTAATTATACTTTAGGAATTAAAGAACAAATTATATTCCCAGAGATAGTTTATGATGAAATCGTAAAAGTACGTGGAATGGACATTGTTTTTGTTACAACAGCAGAAACTAATGAAGAAGCGTTAGACTTATTAAAGGGATTCGGATTACCTTTTAAAAAGTAAGCAAATAGGAGGAATAATGGCAAAGAAAAGTATGGTCGTAAAACAACAAAGACCAAAGAAATTTAAAGTTCAAGAATATACTCGTTGCAATAGATGTGGTCGTCCACATTCAGTAATGAAAAAATTTGGTATCTGCCGTATTTGCTTTAGAGAACTAGCATACAAAGGTGAAATTCCTGGTGTTAGAAAGTCAAGTTGGTAAGATAATAGATACAAGAAGGGAGGATTCATATGACAGTAACAGATCCAATCGCAGATATGCTTACGCGTATTCGTAATGCAAATCAAATGCGTTATAATGAAGTAGTAGTTCCTTCATCAAAAATAAAGTTAGAAATAGCTAATATTATGAAAGAAGAAGGATACATCACTGGTTATAAAGTTGAAAAAGGTGAGGTTCAAGATAATATAATTATCACATTAAAATATGGAAAAAATAAAGAAAGAGTAATATCTGGATTAAAGAGAATATCTAAACCAGGTTTACGTGT
>JALEND010000017.1 GCA_022768045.1 Mycoplasmatota bacterium
AATATTTTTCATTTGTTAACTCTTCTACTTCTTTAACTTCTTTTCTATCTACTATTTTTTCATATTTATCATCAAATAAAATAGTTGTTATTTTAGCATTAGATTTTTCCTTTTTTAACTGTTCTATGTAACTATTATAACCTCCTATTGTATCTTTTTCTACTCCTCTCATTGAACCACTTCTATCTAGTAAAAATACTACATCCATTATTTCTTTTTTTGTTTTCATAATATCTTTTCCTTCCTTTCGTTACCAATAATACATTATTTATCTTTTATAAAGGTCACTTAATAAGCGACAAATATTTATATATATGATACAATTAATTTATATTAATAAAGAGGACTGATATTATGAATAATGTAAAAAGCTTATTAAAATCTTATATACAAGATAATTTAAATATTAAAATTAATTCTAAAAATAGTTTTTACGATTTTATAGCATCAGATGATACAATAATATCTAAGGTTTATAAAGGTGCTAATATAAATGAATTTATAAATAAAAATAATGATTATAATAATTTTCAAACCATGCTATTTAAATTAATAGATGATAGAAATTTAAAAGATTCAGACGTTTATAATAAAGTACATATAGATAGAAGATTATTTTCAAAAATAAGAAGTGATAAAACTTATCATCCTAGTAAGGAAACTGTTATACTACTTTCATTAGCTTTAGAGTTATCAGAAAAAGAGCTAGATGAATTATTAAATAGTGCATCATATTCTCTTCCTAAAAATAATAATTATGATTTAATAATTAGATTTTGCTTTATTAATAAAATCTATAAAATTAAAGATGTTAATGATTTATTAAATGATTATAACTGCAAATTATTTAGCTACTAAAAAAACTACTAAAAAGTAGTTTTTTATAATTCTCTATTTATTCTAGGATGACCACAAGTACCAGGACAATGATATCCAGGAAAACCACATCTTAGTTTTTTGACGTATGGTTTTACTTTTTCTGCTATATCATTTTTACCTTCATTTATTAAATTATTATATATATCCGGTATCATATCATCTACATATACTTTTTCTATTTCAAGCTGTGCTCTATCACACGCTCTTTCTTGTGCTACATATTTTAAAATATTTTTAAGTGTACCACATCTATTAACCTTAACTAACTCTCCTTGAGGATATATTTCTTTAACACTTTCCATGTCTTTTAACCACATATTAACTAGTTCTTTATTATCTTTAATTATCGGAGGTACAAAGCACATAAATGAATCTGGAATTATCATTTCACAGTTAATTGTTCTATGTCTTTGTTCTTGTGCTAAACAGGCGAATGACTCAAAATTATTATATGAAACATTATATCCATATTCATTTTCATCATTAATTGCAGTAAATGGATTTCTATATGCAAATAAACTTAAATCAACATCCTTATTATTTTTATATACTAGTGATTTATCACCTAAATATTCCTTTACTAAAGGATATTTTTTAGTAACTTTATCAAAGGTTTTTTCATCATCCTTAATACATTTATATATACTATCTTTAGTTATAGCTACATCTAACTTTATACATTCATCTATAAACTCTTTAAAATATGGAACTAATAATTTTTCTAAGTTATTTAAAGGATTATCTATTACTTTTTGCATATATACCATAATTTTATTTATTTGTATCCAAGGCACTGTATATGTTGTTGTAGTAGGCATAAATACTCCTACCATGTATCTTGCATTTTCTTGTGCCATTTTAATAATTGCCTTTTCCTCTTGAGTAGTATTCTTACTAAATTTATGATAAAAACTACCTAATTTTTCCTTTATTACATCACAATATATTTTTAACCATTTATTATATAATTCTACCTCTTTTTTAGATATGTTAGCGGTTTCTTCTACACTTGTATACCTAAGAGATCTTTCATCTGCAGTATACTGTTTCTCATTATTTAAAACCATACACATTATCTTTGGAATACCAACTATTTCAAGACTAAGTACTTGATGCTCACTAGGTGTTGTATGATCATTAAATATAGTATCTATTCCTCTTGTTACCAAAGTAGAAAAGTCTTCACTTTCTCTTACCTTATCTTGACTAAATGGTACTCCATCAGATACTTCTTTATAACATATTGCAGCTTTTACACCAGTACTTTCTAACGCTTTTTTCTGATCAAAAAGTCCATTATTAGTTACATAGCCTTGCATAGGATCTAATTTTATTTTCATATTATTTACCTCCAAGTTTTCTTATGTTTATTATAACAAATATTAGTATATATGTATATTAATTAGATATTATTTCTTCTACTGTTTTAGCATCAGAAAAATAAAGCTTTTTATCACCTATTATTTGATAATCTTCATGACCTTTTCCTAGTATCATAAGTATCATTTTTTTATCTAGCATTTCTATTCCCTCTTTTATAGCATCATATCTATCATAAATTATTTTATATTTACCAAAAGCTCCTTTTATCATATCCTCAATTATTTCTTTTTCATCTTCATATCTTGGATTATCATTAGTAAAAATAACTTCATTAGAATACTTACACGCTATATTTGCCATTATAGGTCTTTTTTCTTTTTCTCTATTTCCACCACATCCAATTATTGTTATAATTTTTTTATTTTTAATTTTTCTAACTGTTTTAAGTACGTTTTTTACAGCATCAGGAGTATGAGCATAATCTATAAATATAACATTTTCTTTATAATCTATCTTTTGCATTCTACCGCTTGGTTCTTTTATTTTCTCTAATATGTTATCTACTAAGTTTATATCATAACCTAAGCTCTTAATAATAAAATAAGCACATAAAAAATTATATATATTAAACATTCCAATTAATTTTATATTATACTTTTTTTGTTTTTTATCTTTTACATAAATAGTTGTACTATCTAATTTATTTTTTACTTTTTTTATTTTAATATTTTTACCTATTATAATATTTTTATTTTTCTTACTTATAAATTTTTTATAGTATTTATCAAACTTATTTAACATGCATATTTTTTTACCCCTTGTCATATTAATTAGCTTTTTCTTACTTAATATATAATCATCTAATGTTTTATGATAATCTAGGTGATCTTCTGTAATATTAGTTACGCATATAGCATCAAATAAAAGGCCATATACTCTATCTTGTTTTAAAGCATGAGATGATACTTCCATAACAACTACTTTACATTTTTTATTAGCTGAAATTAAAAGAAGATTATATAATAAATCCATACTTGGTGTTGTATTATCAAGATTATAAATATCATTATTTATATAAAAACCTATTGTACCTATATAAGATGTTTTAACACCTATTTTATTAAGCATTTGGTATATTAAATAACTAGTTGTTGTTTTACCATTTGTACCTGTAATTCCTATTAAAATTAAATCTTTTATCTTGTTATAATATGCTTCATATAAATACTTATTTTTATCTTTAGTATAAATTATTTTAGATGCTCCATTACTTACTGCATCAAATAAGTATTTTATAGTTTTATCATCACATAAAAAAGTATCATTTTCCTCTATGTATTTAGAATTAGTCCATATCTTCATAAATAAATCCCCCTATAGTTATTTATGAAAAAACTTATAATTTGCAACAAAAAAAGAATAAAATAAATTATTCTTTAACATATACTATCTAATTTTATTTATATTATTATTATTTTCATCATAATATCTTAAAACATTTTTATAATATATAGGGTCTCCTTTATAATCTATATTAATAAAATCTATCCAACCTAAATCATTTCCTTTTAATATATCTTCTTTTGATTTACCAGACTTTTTAGAATAATTATCAAGTATTTTATTCATACTTCCAATACCCATGTTATAAGCTTGTAATGCTGCATATTTATTATTACATAACTGATTTAAATATGACTGATAAATCATACAACCTATTTTTATATTATATGATACATCTTTTAAGTCTTCTAATGATACACACTCTGTTTCATTACAATCTAAATCATAATTATAAGCAGTTATATTATGATTATTCCAAACATTAACTTGTATTTGCATAAGACCTATTGCACCACCATCATCTATTATGCTTCTATGAACTCCACTTTCTTGTGTTGCAATTGCAAGCATTAAATTTGGATCTAGGTTATATATATTTGAATATTTTTCTATAATATCAAAGTATAAATCCTTTGTTTTTAAAAACTTCTCACTTTTCGTTTCAGATTCTATATTAAGTTTATTAATAATACTAGATGCATCACTTTCTTTATCTATAACTTCTTTTTCTTTTATTTCTTCTTTATAATTATTTTCTGTAACATTTATATTTGTTGTATTATTCTCTTTTTTTCTTATACTATCATTCATAGTTATATCATTATTTTTGCTATCTACATATGTTGCACTATAAGATGTAGATATATTATTAATTTTATCAACATTTTTCTTTAAGGCAGCAGAATAAGCTCCACAAGATGCTGCAAATACTGAAATAGCTAGTGATAATGCTATTGCTTTTTTAGGTATAAATGTAGGTTTATGAAGTTTGTATTTTTTATTCTTTTTTAAAACAAAATCAAACATTTTATTATTTATAAAATTTTCTTTATCTTTTAATGTAACCTTTAACTTTCCAGCATAAAACTCTAAGTCATTATTAACATTATTTATATTATGAATATTAACATCATCTTTATTAAAAAACTCAATCATTTTAATTAAATCTTCATTTTCTACTATTTGAACTGATAATTTATTATTATTTATATCTTTAGCATTAAAATTGCCTTCATAATATATACCACATAAAACATTATTATTACTTATAACTAATTCATACATACAATTATCACCTTTAATAATTATATCAAATTATTTACTTTTTTAATTTATTTTTTACATTTATATACAGTAAGTTAACAAAAAAAGACTCTTTACGAATCTTTTTATAATTCTTTTTTAGCTACTATATATGCTTTTCTATCGGATTTAGAAGATGTACCACAGCTTCCTTTCGTATAACCTTCACATATTTTCTTTCTATCTTCATTTGTAAATGAAACGTTTTTGAATTTTCCACTTCCTTTTGTTGAAAGTTCAACATATAAAAGGCCAGTATCTAGCTCTTTTTTAAAATTTTTAAGTGCTGCTTCATCATACTCATTTCCATTATTATCAACATATTTATATGGATTTGATGCTACTTTTCTCATAAGTACTTTTTCGTTTGTAGTTTTATTAGTGTAATAAGACCATGCATAACCACTATCACCTTTTTTATATTCTGTTACACCATCTATTTGATATCTTTTAGTGGAATATCCTAAAACAACATTATAATCAGTACTACTAATATCATAATACTTTGTGCAATTATAAACGTAGTACCATCCTATACCATCTACTCCATTTTTAAACTCAGCTTTTGTTGTAAACTCCTGTCCACCACATATATCATCATTCATCATTTTATATGCTATTTCTTTTTGTAAATCCTTAAAATCAGTCATCATGGTATCTACTTTTGCTTTATTTAATCTTGTAATTATTAAGTTAGCTCCTACTATTCCTACTATTGCAAGAAGCACTATTACCGCAAGTAATTCTATCAATGTAAAACCCTTATTTTTATTGTTCACAAGTAACACTTCCTATTCTTATTTTTATATGTTTATAATATCATATTACCCTCCCCACGGTCAATGTTTTTACGTACTTGTTTACAACTTTAAGCGTGTTAATTATTTATTTAATTTCCCGTTTTTTCTTTTTATTTCAAAACAAAAAACAGCCTTATAAAAGGCTGTTTTAATATTTACTTCATCTCTTCTATTTCTTTTAACTTCTTTTCTTTATCTATTCTTTGGAATAAAACAGATGGTTTCATATCACTAAATTTATTATTTTCATTATAAGATAATGATTTATCCAAACTATTTAATTGTTTTAATATTTCTTCTGATGTATTTGGTAAGAATGGATTTAAATGATTTGCACAAACTCTGATAGATTCAAGTAAATTATATAAAACTGTTTCTAATCTATCTTTCATACTATCATCTTTAGCTAGTGCCCATGGCATAGTTTCATCTATGTATTTATTACTTCTTCTTAAACATTCAAATATTTCATCTAATGCAAATCCTATTTCTAATTTATCCATTTTTTTCTCTACTTTTTTATCTAGATTATTAATCATACTTATTAGTTCATTATCTACATCTTCTTTTACCTTTTTATTTGTTACAACACCATCAAAGTACTTATTAGCCATTGATATTGTTCTATTTACTAAATTACCTAGTGTATTAGCTAAATCAGTATTAGTTCTTTCAATTAATAATTCATAAGTTAAGTTACCATCATTTGCAAATGGAATTTCATGTAAAACATAATATCTTACGGCATCTACACCAAATAATTTTACCAAGTCATCTGCATATATTGCATTTCCTCTTGATTTACCTATTTTATCATTATTAGTAAGTAACCAAGGATGTCCAAACACTTGTTTTGGTAATTCTAAACCTAAGCTCCATAAAAAGCATGGCCAGTATATTGTATGAAATCTTATTATATCTTTACCAATTAAGTGTAAATCAGCAGGCCACCATTTATTAAATTCTTCTGATGAACCATCTGGGTCATATCCTATGTTAGTTATGTAGTTAGTAAGTGCATCAAGCCAAACATATACTACGTGTTTTGGATCTATATCAACTAAAATTCCCCAATCAAATGATGTTCTAGACACACATAAATCTTGAAGACCTGGTTTAATAAAGTTATTAAGCATTTCATTTTTTCTAGACTCAGGTTGTATAAATTCTGGATGTTTTTCTATATAATCTACTAATTTATCTTGATATTTAGATAATTTAAAGAAGTATGCTTCTTCTTTTTTTTCTACAGGTTCTCTTCCACAATCTGGACACTTTCCATCAACTAGCTGACTCTCAGTCCAAAATGATTCACAAGGAGTACAATAAAGTCCAGAGTATTCACCTTTATAAATATCTCCTTTTTCATACATTTTATCAAATATCTTTTGAACTATTCTTTCATGTTTAGGATCCGTTGTTCTAACGAATTTATCATAAGATGTATTCATAACATCCCAAATTCTTTTTATCTCAGCAGATACTTCATCAACAAACTCTTTAGGTGTTATTCCTTTTTCCTTTGCCTTTAACTCAATTTTTTCTCCATGTTCATCAGTTCCTGTTTGAAAATAAACATCATATCCCTTTTGTCTTTTATATCTAGCGATAGAATCTGCTAAAACTATTTCATATGTATTTCCAATATGTGGTTTACCAGATGTATACGCAATTGCTGTTGATATATAATATTTTTTCTTTTCCATAATTATCTACTCTCCTTCATAAATCCTATTATTTCTATAATTTTTTATTATTTTTTTACTAGGTTCACATAAGTTACTAGGCATATTATCTAAGTCAAAGAACTTATAATCTACATGTTCTTTAGTATTACCTAAATTAATTTCTCCGCTATAACTATCTGCTATAACACCTACTGTTAAAAAATGAGCATAAGTGTTAATATCATCTGCAACTGAGATAACCTTAATACCATCTATTTGCAAATTAACTTCTTCTTTTACTTTTCTTTTAGCTGCTGTAATTAAAGATTCACCATAATTAATTTTTCCTGCAGGAAGTGTCCAAGTACCTTCAAGATGCATATCGCTTTTAGCAAGAGAAGCATCACTATTCCTAAGTATAAGAAGGACTCTTCCATAAATATCAAGTACCATAACACCAAGACCTACACCAGGCATCTTATTTTTTTCCATAACTTTTTTTATCCTCCTTATCATTATCTTCATATTTATTTATAACAACCTTATA
>JALEND010000039.1 GCA_022768045.1 Mycoplasmatota bacterium
TGAAAGAGCTTTAGAAGAAAATAAGGTGAGTATAAAATATAATTATGATGTTAAAAAAGTAAAAAAAGAAAATGAAACGTTTGTAATAAATGATGAATTAAGGTGTAATAAACTAGTTATAGCAACTGGAGGAAAATCATATTCAAAAACAGGCTCAACAGGAGATGGCTATAAAATATTAAAATCTTTTGGTCATAAAATTACAGACCTTTATCCATCTCTTACATACTTAAAAACAAGCTATAAATACATAAAGGATTTAGCAGGAGTAAGAGTAAATGGATTAGTTAAATTAGTTATAGATGAAAAAGAAAAACTTTGTGAAACTGGCCAAATACAATTTACAAAAGATTCATTATCTGGTATTTGCATATTTAACTTATCAAGAAATGTAAGCAAATACATTAAAGAAAATAAAAATGTAAATGTAGTAGCAGACATAATGCCAGAATATAAGGTTTTAGAATTAGAAAACTATTTATTACAGTTTAGTAATTATAAAATAGAAGATGCATTATCTTGCATGATAAATAATAAAATAAGTGTTGTAATAACAAGAGAACTTAATATACATGGAAAGAAAGTTTGTAATTTAAATCATGATCAAATAAATAAAGTTTGCTTCAAATTAAAAAATATGAAATTTAAAATAACTTCAGTAGGAGATTTTGAATCAGCACAGGTAACTAACGGAGGTGCCTATTTAAAAGAATTTACGCCATTTTTAGAATCTAAACTAGTACCAAATTTATATTCAGTTGGTGAAGTTTTAGATGTAGATGGAAAATGTGGTGGATATAATCTTTCATGGGCCTTTAATAGTGCACTTATTGTTGCGGAGAAAATAGTGATTATGTATTTAAAAAAATAGAAAAGATAAATTAATTTTACAAAGGCGAGTCATCGTCTTTTTCTTGTTTCTTATACTTAAAAATAGTATAATTATATTAATAAAAATAAGTAATTAAAATATGAAAAGTATAATATTATTATATTAGGAGGGTATATGAAAAAGAAAAGAAGAAAAAATAAGAAGAGTGTAGGTAAAAAAATCTTAATAGCTTTATTACTAGTTATTATAGCATTACTTGGCGTATATTTATTTAATATTAAGAAAGAAAATAATAAAGAAGATAAAAAGAAGGTTAAAACAACAGTAAAAAAAGAAGAACAAGTAAAAATAGTTGATTTAAATTCTGACGAAAGACCTTATGCTGTTATGATAAATAATAATAAAGCAGTTTGGAATTATCAAGCTGGTTTACAAGATGCATATATAACGTACGAAATAATAGTTGAAGGTGGAATAACAAGGATGATGGCTGTTTTTAAAAACGTAACAACATCAAGAATAGCTTCAGTAAGAAGTTCAAGACATTATTTTTTGGATTATGCATTAGAAAATGATGCAATTTATGCTCATATAGGTTGGAGCCCTAAAGCGAAAAGTGATATATCTTCTTTAAATATTGCAGCTATTAACGCTGATAATAGTAGTAATACTTTTATATGGGATAATAACTTAAAAAAAATATCAAAAGAACATAGAGCATATACAAGTATAGAAGCCTTAAAAAAGGCAGCTAAAAACAAAGAATATAGGACAACTTCAAATAAGTCTTTACTACTTAAATATCAGGCTAAAAGTATAGATTTATCAAAGTATCAAAATTCATTAGTAGCTAACACGGTTAGAATTCCTTATTCTAATTCACATGTAACAAGTTATAGCTATGATAGTGAAAATAAGGTATATAAAAGATATCAAAATAACTTAGAACATAAAGATTATGTTACCGGAAAACAATATACTGCTAAAAACATAATTACGTATAAGGTTAGAAATTATACATTAAATGATGGTTCAAATAAAGGAAGACAAGATATAGAAAACATTGGTAGTGGAGAAGGGTATTTCATATCAGAAGGTTATGCTATTCCAATTACCTGGTCAAAGGAATCAAGATCTTCTAAGACAATATATAAGGTAAAAGAAACTGGAAAAGAATTAGTGGTAAATGATGGAAATACATTCATACAAATAGAACCAAGTAACATGAATTTAACTATTGAATAACATTACATGAAAAGGCATATAATTAAGAGGTGATTATATGTCTTTTATTTATATTATTTTGTGTGGTTTGCTTATTGGGTCATTCATGGTAATGCCAGGGGTATCTGGGCTTGTAATTGCCGTTATACTAGGACTTTATGAAAAAATTATTTCTTCTGCAACTAATTTATTTAAAGATTTTAAAAATAATTTTTTATTCTTACTTTTTTTAGGAATAGGTGTTTTAATTGGATGTATTTGGGTTAGCAATATATTAATTTTATTTTATGAAAAATATGAGTCAATTACAAAATTATTATTTATTGGACTAATTTTAGGAGGTACACCTTATTTAATAAAACAAATAAATAAACCTCAAAAAACTAAAAACATCTTAATAATTTTATTTACACTATTAGGTTCTTTATCATTATTTGTGTTATCTAAAAGTATTTTATCATTTAATTTAAATGTTAAAACAGATAATTATTTATTAAGTAGTATTTGTTTATTTTTATCTGGATTTATATATTCTATTGGAAAAGTAATTCCTGGAATATCAAGTTCATTTTTATTAATGATAATAGGTATGTATGAATATGTGTTATCTGTAATAGCACATCCAATAACTGTTGGGTTAGCTGATATAAAAAACTTTATTTGGTTTATTTTGGGACTTTTTTTGGGTGTAATTATTTTACTTAAAACGATAAATAATTTATTAGATAAACACCATGATATTATGTACTGTATAATAACTGGATTTGTAATAGGATCTTTACCTATTTTAATACCTAATAACTTGGATTTTAATTTTATGATAGGTATATTATTTGGAGTGTTAGGTTTTATATTTACTTATAAAATGTCAAAATAATCATAAAAAACTAAAAAAAGACTATTTTTGTCTTGACAATAGTACTATATTTTTAGTATACTTAAAGAGCTTTAAGGAAAAAAGCTTATTTAAACGGTTCCGTGGTGTAGGGGTTAACACGTCTGCCTGTCACGCAGAAGATCGCGGGTTCAAATCTCGTCGGAACCGCCATTTTTTTTATTTGGCTCTGTAGCTCAGTCGGTAGAGCACAGGACTGAAAATCCTGGTGTCGGCAGTTCGATCCTGCCCGGAGCCACCATTTAAAAAACAACAACCATAGGGTTGTTTTTTTTATTTGCTCTCAGGCAGGATGATAAAAAATATGCACGAAAATGATAATAACATAAAAAGCAATAAAGAAAACTACATTTCTTGATTACTTTTTATTTGTTTTTTTATTAGATTTATTATTAATTTTTAATTCTTCACGTATTTCTTTTAAAACACTTAACTCAGTTTCTACAATTTCCTCTTTTTCTATATCTTTATCTACATTTTTAGCTTGCTTATTAGCAATTGAAGATAATTTGTTTATAACTTTAACAAATAAAAATACACAAAATGCTATTATTAGAAAATCAATAACGTTTTGAATAAACATACCATATGTAATTTTAGCTTCACCAATTTTTATTGATAAATTACTAAAATCAACACCACCTATTAAAACACCAATAATAGGCATTAAAATATCATTAACAAGCGATGATACTATTTTACCAAAGGCACCGCCAATAATAACACCAACAGCTAAATCCACAACATTTCCCTTTGAAATAAACGCTTTAAACTCTTTAATCATAATACTACCTCCATTTACAATTATATCATAAATTTGTACTTAATTTTAGTATCTATGATATAATAAAATAAAGGTAGTGATGACATTGAAAAAAAGAAATATTATTATTATAGAGGGACCTCAGGGAGTTGGAAAAAGTACACTTGCTAATTTTTTACGAGATAATTTACCATCTACAAATTTGTATAGATTATCAGGTATAAATGACAAGACAAAAACAGGAAAAGAAAAAAATGAGATTATGTATTTAGAATTAATTGATTATATGAAAAAATTAGAAAAAACAGAGTTAAATATGGTTTTTGATAGATTTTTCTTTTCTGAACAAGTATATTCTAAACTTGGATACAAAGAATACCTATTTGATGATGTATATGAAAAATTATTAAATAAATTTTATGAATTAAATTATAATATATACTTTGTTGTTTTATATTTAAAAAATGAAAAACTATATGAAAAAAGATTGAAAAGAGTTCACCATAATTATAAAGAGTTTAGTTTGAAAAGTAGTGTTGATCAGCAAAAAACTTACTTAGAACTTGCTGATAACATTGATAAAAGTAAGGTAAAAGTTATAAAAGTAGCTATGGATGATTACAAAGATGGTTATGATAAAATAATAAAAGATATACCATTATTAAAAGAAAGTAACATAAAATATGAAACTATTTAATATAATAAAAATAAATTTATTAAATTCTCTTGAAAAATATAAAGATAAGTGCTATAATTAGTGGCGTCGCAAGGGAAGTGCAGCATCAATTATTACTGACCCCTTGTGGTTGAGTTCTAATTATTGCGCTCGTAGCTCAGCTGGATAGAGCACTTGGCTACGAACCAAGGGGTCAGGGGTTCGAATCCCTTCGAGCGCGCCACTTTATTTATATTTAAATCAAATGGAGTATTGACAACAAAGAATTTGTTATGTTATAATCTATTTGCAATTCGGAAAGTAGCACAATTTGGTAGTGCACGCGGTTTGGGACCGTGAGGTTGCAGGTTCAAATCCTGTCTTTCCGACCATTAGAAATTTAACTACTCAAAAAAGAGTAGTTTTTTTATTACATTTTTTGCAACCTCACATTCCCAAACTAAAAATAAATCATTTTAGTATTTCTTCACATAATTTTTTTGGTTAATTACAAATAAGAAATAAAAAAACAACAATATTACATTTTATCATTTATGATATTGTTGCATACTAAAATTTAAATTTTAAATACTTTATTTTTTTAAAAATGAATTACCATTAAGGTTTGAATATTTATTATCAATGTATGTCATTGTTAAATCGTTAGGTATTTTGTCTGAATTAATAGAAACAAAAACAGGCTCAGATTGAATTTGTAAATCATCTATTGTTACTTTTTTCCTGATTTCGATAACGAATATTCATATTCATATTTTTTACTTTGACCAAAATGTTTTACTTTCTTATTTTCAAGTTTAATATATGGAGTAAAATCAGGTTTTAGTTTTTGATGCCTAGAAATTAGGCTTACGTAATATGAAAAATTAGCTATTTCATTTTCAATATCGGGATATTCCTTCATAATTTCAGTTAAATATAATTCAGTTGTGAAATTTACTCCATCACAACCTAAATCACTTGGATCAATTAATTCTTTTTTAATGTTTAAATTCTTTTCTTCCCAATCAGTATCTATTTCGAATGAATAAATAAATCCATCAAGTGCTTTATTATATATAAATTCTACATTTAAATCCTTTTCACCATTTTCGTATTCATTATCTACATATTTTAAAGAATCTGAAATTTTTGCTATAAAATCTTCCGGAAGTGATTTTATCAAATTTACTATATTATTTCGATTTTCAACATCTGCTTCTAATATATACCATAATGATTTATCGAATTCTTTACTAAATATCATATTTTTTCTCCTTTTCGTTTTGGTATTATAACATATAAATATTCAAATTAAAATCTTTTTGCAGAGATTCCATATTTAATAATTATGATTAAATAATATCACCATACCAAAAAGAAATCATTCTAAGACTTCTTCATATAACTTGCATAGATCAGATTCTTTTATATCAAAAGTCACACCATGATCGTGTTCCATTCCTTTTTTATAACCACTTTTATAAACACTAAGACAAAAATAAATTCTTATATTACCATTTTCTAAAAGCCTAAAAAAAGTATCCATTCCTTTAAATTTAAAAAACTTCATATCAACATATTTGTAATACTTATTTCCACTAACTAACTTGCTATCATACTTAACAAAGCATAGATAATTAAGTTTCCTTTCTACAACGTTTTCTATCTCTTCAAAATTCCAGTAAATATTTTTATCAATAAGTCTATTTTGTTTATCATAAACATATAAATAAATCCTTTTTTCACTATATAACACCTTAAGCTTAAAAAAATAATTATCATTAACCTCGATTTTTCTATTTGACACAATTGTTTTCATAAAAACATTTACATCAGGAAAATCCTTATCCTTTGTTCCATACATCCTTCTGATTCTTTTCAATTCAAGGCCAAAACAATTACTAGGTACAAGACTAAATAAATGTATATTTTTATATTTATTACAAAAACTAAAATTATTTTTTACCTTTATCTCAACACCTTTATAATCTGCAATCTGAAATTCATCATTTTCTTTTCCTATTAATTTTTCAAAGGTAAGTCCAGCATTCCCAAAATTACAATTATTTATACCTCTTATATATCCTTTATCCTTAATTTTTTCAAATTTTGCCTTCAATTCATTTATTGTTTCATTTATTATAACGTTTTCCATAAAATTCTCCTTTTTTGACTGCTATAATACACAAGTGCTTTGTAGATAAAAATCGAAATATAGAATAAAGATAAAAAACTTGAAACATTCGTGATATAATTATGTAGAAAGGATGATAAATATGAAGTTAGTATCGTGGAATGTTGCCGGATTTAGAGCATGCTTAAAAAAAGGTTTTGAAGATTTTTTCTACACTTGTGATGCAGATGTTTATTGTCTTCAAGAAGTAAAAGCAGAACCTCAACAAATAGATTTTGAACCCAAAGATTTCTATTGTTACATAAATCCTGCAGAAAAAAAGGGTTATTCAGGAACTTTAATTTATACAATAAATGAACCAATAAGTGTTAAATATGGAATGGGAATAGAAAAACACGATCATGAAGGTAGAATAATTACCCTTGAGTTCGAGGATTATTATTTGATAAATCAATATGTTCCAAATGTAAAAAGAGACTTATCTAGATTAGATTATCGCATGGAGTGGGAAGAAGATTTAAAAAAATATATAAAAAAATTAGAAGAAAAGAAACCGGTTGTTATATGTGGAGATTTTAATGTTGCACATGAAGAAATTGACATAAAAAATGCGAAAGCAAATATAGGTAACGCCGGATTTACGTATGAAGAAAGAGAAAAATTCACAGAGCTATTAGACTCAGGATTAATTGATACTTATAGAAATTTTAACCCATCAAAAGATGATGCGTTTACTTGGTGGAGCTACATGGGTGGTGCAAGATTAAGAAACGTAGGATGGAGAATAGATTATTTCTTAGTATCTAAAAACATTATAGATAAGGTATCAAATCCTGTT
>JALEND010000006.1 GCA_022768045.1 Mycoplasmatota bacterium
TTTAAAAATTTCTCAACTTCATTCCAATCATCTTCATTTTCAATATTTTCTATTTCTTTTTCTGGATATTGCGGATAATAAATTGAGGAATAAATATTTAAATTATTTGTTTCATCATAAGTGTTATCAGTATAAATTAAATAATCTTTTTTAGTTTTAAGCGATTTAAATGTATATAAAATTTCAAATTCTTGTTCTATGCCATTAACAACACATTTGAAAACTTTTCTATCATTTTCCATTTTACCACCTCTTCAAACTAATATAATTATACCATTATTTATTATTTATTTGAACAAATTTGCTTATAAATGGCATTTAAAAGGTTCAAAACTATTAACTTTACAAATATTAGTGGTATTATAAATAACCAATAAATGACAAACAGTATTCGTATTTTATTAGAAAGAGAAATATACCTATGGTCAAATGCATAATAAAGAATAATAAAATTTATAATATATATTCAAGAGGAGTCAAAGGTATCAGTTTGAACTAGTGCTTTTGTCTCCTCTTTTTTAGTATTAAAGAAGGTTAAGTTATCAATATGAAAATATGTATAAAGATTTAAAAGAGAAAAAAGACGATGGCATATCATTATAAACCATCGTTTTAGTTTTGTTTTATTTCGGATTCATAAAGTTTTTTATATTCTTTGCATTTTTTTAATAATTCTTCGTGTGTACCTGAATCTACTACTTTTCCTTTATCAATGAAGAATATTTTATCACAATTAAGAATTGTTGAGAATCTATGAGCAATAATCATGATAGTATATTCATTTTTTAAATTATTAATTGCATTTTGAATTTTTCGTTGAGTTTCATTATCTAATGCACTTGTTGCCTCATCAAATAAAATAATCTCTGTTTTTTGAATAAGTGCTCGTGCAATTGCTAATCTTTGTTTTTGACCACCAGATAATGTAACTCCACCTTCACCAATGATAGTATCATATTTTTCTGGTAATGATTCAATATATTCATCTAAGCAAGCAAGTTTACATGCTTCTTTAACTTCTTCAATTGATACATTTTCTTTAACTAATTTCATATTATCAATAATACTCATGTTAAATACATATGGAGATTGTCCGATAATTGTAATGTTTCCTCTAATTGAATCTTCATCTAAATCATTGATATTTTTATTATCAATTAATATTTCTCCGGAATTTATATCATACATTTTGCAAAGTAAACTAAATATTGTTGTTTTCCCACTCCCGCTTGAACCAACAAATCCAACAGTTGAATTTGCTTTTACTTTAAAATTAATATTATCTAAGACTGGTATTCTATCATCATATGAAAAACATACATTTCTAAATTCAAAATCTCCTTTAATATTTTCAATTTCGTCTTTACCAAATTTTTCTTTTTTATAAGTTTTATTGTTTAACAATGCAAATACTCTTTCAAATGATAAATTAAAACTATTCGTTTCTTCAAGAAGTTGTGATATTTTTTCCATAAAATTACTCATTAATCTATCTCTATACGAAAATAATGCAATTGCCATTGCAACAGTTAACATATTATTAGAAATAAGATATATAAATAATCCTATTAATAATAATTCAAATAAGGCTGTTAATAAATCAATTACTAAATTGTATGCAATGTCTAGATTTCTCATTTCTAAATATTTTTCATTTTTGTTTTTAATACTATTATTTAGAACTTTAATAAAACTATCTTTAGCATTAAGCATTTTTATATCTCTTATACCTCGAATTAATTCTGATGTTAAGCCTGTAACTTTTTCTTGTGCTTTTCTTTTTTCTTTATCTTTAATTTTATATTTTTTTGATTTTATCAAGTGAATGGTTGTAAGTGTAAAAGCAACAATAACATAGAAAAGAAATACATATTTATTAATTATAAATACAGAAATAAAAGTTCCAATGCTTGTTATAATTCCAACACATCTACCAAATCCTGTTGTAAACATATTAGCAAGTTCATCAGCATCTGTAGTCATCCTTTGAACAAAAACACCTGTTGAATTATTATCAATGTCAGTTTGAGATATTTTTAATATTTCTTTGCTTATTTGTTTTTGTAGTTTTCCAGTAACTCCAACAGTGAATTTTTGTGTATTTTTCCTTATTAAAACAGTCTTTAGTGCACTTATTATTTGAACAACAAATATTATTAATGACATATAAAGTAATTGATACCAACTATTGTTAGTTATATGAACAATCAACTGTGCAGACAATATAGGTAATGCTATTCCAATAGCTATTCCTAATAAAGAGCCTATTGTTTCAAAGATTAAAGCAGTACGATATTCTTTGCCAAATCTATATATAGTTTTAATATTTTTTAATGTTTCTTTCATATCATACTCCTTATATTGTTTTTTTGTTTTGTGTTCCTCTACTAAAATATTTTTCAAAATCTTTATAATCAACTTTAATAACCTTTTTCGGTATTAAATTATGATAACATCTATATTGAGTTGTAAATTGTTGATTATCTTTAATCATATCTTCTGTTTTTTCAAAAATATAAATATAACCATATAAGTCATCTGGTAGATTATCTACTTCAAATACCATTGCAGGTAACTCACCATTATTATTCATAGAAAATGAATAATGTTCATTTAATTCTTTTAATCTTCTACTAAAAGCATAAGCTGATGCAGTATAAATTGAACTAGTTAAAAATATAGCATAATCCCTATTATTCTTATTTACACTGTCTTTAGATTCTCTTAACTCTAACATTTCTATTTTGTGTGCAGTTCCATGAAATAAATATTTTGGATTAAATATATCTTGTTTAAAATACATTTCTAATTCTGTCATAATATTATCACCTTATATTAATTATATCATTAATTTTATAAATTTTAGTATTATGTTAGAATCATTAATAATTTATGGTAAGATTTATATAGGAATTGACGCTAATTTATTAATTCTCATTGAAAAAGAAAAGTTGTAAATAACTTTTCCAATTGTTCCATTTGAAATCAACTTACGATCTTATTTGTTCGTAAGTTTTTATTTTATATAAATGTTTTTCAAAAAAGAGGAAAAAATTATCAAAATAATTTAATCCTCTTTTTGCAAATTAATTTGAAGTTTTTACTAATTATTTATTAGCAATATAATAAAGAACTGACATTGTATAGTAAAATTCTTCTTTACTAAATTGATTTTTTAGCTTATCTAATAAACTTTTCATTTCAGTCTTAGTTTTATCAGAAATATTTTTTCTATTTATTGCACTTCTAAATGCGATAGAACTATTAAATAATTGCATTTTTTGCTCCAAGGTTTTTCCTACTGTATCACTTATAGAATAAAATAATTTTATATTTTTAAACTTACTATTATTAAGATAACCATATACCTTTTTACCAATATACCTATCAGTGTTTTTAGTTACATTTTGATTAATCATAATTTGTTTTTCATATAAGTCAAATATTTTGTGTAATAAATCCTCAGGATCAGGATAACAAAACTTAAAACTATCATCTGGTACTTTAATTATTATTACTCCCCTATCCGTTAACTTTTCTCTTAAATTTATCAGAACTTTTTCTGGATTTTCTAAATGCTGTAAAACATAAGATAAGTTAATGATATCATATTTTTCTTCTCTTTTTAAATCACAAATATCTTTCAATTCAAAATTGTATCTGCTATCATTTTTAAATTTTTCTTTTGCTTCTTTTATAGCATTAACATCAATATCTATCCCTTTAATATATGTAATATTATCATACTTATCAAACAATAATTTTGTTTTAAAACCGTTAGAACATCCTACATCTAAAACATTTAAATTTTGATATTTGAGTATTCCAGACATATTTAACACATAATCATCAAATTTTTGATTTTTAGCTGCTTGTCTTTCTAATTTTTCTAAATTCCAATTATTATTCATGATTATCTCCTTAGCATAAATTAAAATTATTTCTTTCTATTACTATTTATTTTTTTTACTAAAAGATTAAATGTATTCATATCACTAAAAGTATTATTTATTTTTTGTAATCTTATATTTTCTATTAAAACATCTAATGCTGTTACATCTTTATTATCTAGAGTTTGTTTAGATAATTTTGCAGTCTCTTTTCTTATAAACTCATTATAAGTTTCATTATCACAATATGTTTTATACTCTTTTCTTTTCTTCATCAAATCACTCCACTTTTATTTTACTAAGAAAATATCTTTTTCTTCATCATTATACTCAAAACTATATTCATTAACTAATAATAATTTATCTTCTAAGCACATTAACATTTTTACATAAACATCTTTAAACTTATCATTATTAAAATTAATCTTTATATCTAAAAATCCAGGTGTAACATTATAACTATCAACTGGTACATTACTAATAGAAGGAACTTCTATATGTAATTCATTTTCTTTTGAATGAACCAAGTACTTATGTTTATGACCTGATAAAACAAGTCTTTTATTATATAATTTATTCCTAAACCTTTCTTCATGAACTAAACTTATTACATCATTCTTTACAGATAAAGAAACCTTATTATGACCAAGTGGAATCATATCAGTTCTTTTATTACAAAGTATATCTTGTAATGATATTCCTTGTTTTAAATAAGCCATATCATGATTACCAAAAACAATAAAATTTAATATACTATCGTCATAAGGATAATCATCTACTGCTCTTTCAACTTGATTTAACAATGCAATTGTACTACAATTATTCCACCAAGGCTTTTTACCAGATAAAAAATCTCCACAGTTTAAATTAATATGAATGTTATTATTAATACAATAATCATACATCATATAGCTATTATTAATATTTTGTTTTGGAGAGCCAAGATGATTATCTGAAGAGGCTATAAAATGTAAACTATTTTTATTTTTAGGAATATTTATAATATTTCTATTTAAACGACTAAACATCGTTTTTGGCTTAAGCTTAATTCTTCCATCAGAATAATACTTATTATCAAGATTAACACCCTTATCCTTAAGTAATTTAAGTTGATAGAATAAGTTTTTTCTTGATATATTTAACTCTTTTACCACTTCGTCAACAAATCTATTTTCTTATATTAATTTTAAGATTTCATACTGTAAATTATTCATCAAAACCCACCTCGATATTTTTTATATAATTATTTTTATATAACTGTTTTTCAAAATACTATTGTATTTTAACATAAAAAAACTAATTTATCAAAAATCAGTTTTTTTAGTATCCTTTGTGAAAATGATCAAATATCATCTTTATAAAAAGCCATGCAGAAAGAATTATAATAAATACAATAAATATTTTTTTTATAACTTCATCTGTAACTAAACTACTAGCTAATATTAAACTTGCATCTATTATTCCAATTATTAATTCATGTAATAATTTTTCTATCTTATCAATTTGATTAGTAGAGTCACTAAGTTCAAATTTAAACTTAGTATCACCATCATTTAATGATTTAACAAATGTATTAATTTCCTTTGGTATATTAATCATACTTTTAGCACTACTTAATGTACTTTTAGCTGCATTTAATATCTTATCAGCATCTATTAAACTCTCTTTATTATTTACAATATGATTATAAAGTACATCAAATAAAGATAAATTAGGGTTTAAATCCTTTAATACTGATTCAATAACACACATACCTCTTATAAGCATAGTTACATCTTTATCTAGCGTTAAATTATGATTTCTTAACATTTTATACATATCAGATATAAACTTAGCTGAATCAAGCGTATCTAGGGTTGAATTAGAAAAATTAGTTAAAATAGATCTTATATTATTTTTTAAACTATATAAATCAACATCACCATTTTGTGTAGACATATCCACTAATATCTTTGCAACAGTATAATAATCATCCTCTACTATTTTAAAAATAGCTTCCTTTAATAATTTTTTATTCTTCTCTTGTAACGTACCCATCATTCCAAGATCTAAATATTCTATTACACCATCTTTTACTAATATATTACCTGCATGAGGATCAGCATGAAAGAAACCATCATCAAGAGCTTGCTTAATATAATTATCACTTAATTTGTAACTTAAATCTATTAAATCACATCCGTCTTCTTTTAATTTATCAACTTCATTTATATAAGTTCCACAAATATATTCCATTACTAAAACACTATCAGTTGAAATATTACTATAAACCTTTGGTGAATATATATACTCTATATTTTCATTTAACTTCTTAAATTTAATAAGATGCTCTCTTTCTATATTAAAGAAACATTCTTCATAAGCAACTTGCATTATCTCATCTAAAGATTTAGAAATATCTATTATTTTAATAACTTTATCTAACTGTAAAACCTTAATAGCTTTCTTTAATAATTTAACATCCATTTGCATAGTTTCATAAACGTTTTTTCTTCTTACTTTTATAACTACTTTATCCCCATTTAAAAGAGTAGCTTCATTAACTTGTGCAATTGATGCAGAACCTATACATTTACCAATACTTTTAAATACTTTACTAACATCTTTATATTCTTCATTTAAGATAGATTTTAATTCACTATCTTTCATCTTAGGCGCATTTGTTCTAAGATTAACTAATACATCACAATATTCTTTAGGTATAATATCTACCCTACTAGATAATATTTGACCAATTTTTATAAATGTTGGTCCTAATTCTTCTATTAAAGATTTTATTTTTAATGGAGTTACTCCTTCTGTTAACTTAGCTTTTATTAATATGTTCTTTATTTCATTTAACCTTTTTAACTCTTCTTTATTTATCATACATACCACCTATTATAAACTATATTATACCACTTTTTAATTTAAATATTAACAGTATTTTATACAGAATATAATTTTCAAAATCAATATGAAAAACACCTGATAAAAAGAATAATCTATAAAAATAATATACTAAGTTTAATATACCAATAATATCTAATACAAATACCATTTTTTTATTAATCTTAATATTCTTAAACAAAAATATAAAATACAAAATAAATAAAACCACTATAACAGGCCAAAAAGCATGATAATAAAAAGCTTTACTTATATCTAATTTTAAAAGACTAATAAAAGCTCTGGTCATTCCACATAAAGGACAAGGAATACCAAAAATATATCTAAATGGACATCTATATAAACCAAGTAAACTTAAGAGTATTAAAATAAATAAGGATATAATAATAATTAGTATTTGTTTTTTACTTTTCATAGCTACCTAAAAAATATCACATTATTTAAATGTGATACATTTTTTATTAAATTTACTATACAGTATATTCACCATTAACAAATACTACTTCATCTTGGTTATTCATAGCAGAACTATAAACTTTTGTGATACAAATAATTAAATCAACTAAAGCCCAAACTCCGCATCCTCCGCAAGTTATTAATTTAAGAATTCCAAGCCCAACTTGACCTCTCATAAATCTGTCAATTCCAAGACAACCTAAAAACCAACAGAATAACCAACAAAATAAATGTTTATTATATCTTTTCTCCATTTTTATATACTCCTTTCAATTTTAATTATATTTAAATTAACTAATTTGTCAATAATATTTAAATCTTATTACATTTCATTTACATAATAATAAAAAGAAAACCAATTATTCATTAGTTTCCTTTCTGTTTTTTAATATTTTAATTTTTTCATTTATTAAATATTTAGATATTGCATCTTCTATTTCTCCTAAAGATTTCTTTGATAATCCATTAATAATAAAATGTTCTTTTACTGTATCAATTTCTATAGAGCCAAAAAATAATCCAGTTCTTATCTCAAAATCATTTAACATATCAGGTGTTATAGAAGTATAAAAAGATCTACCTAAGTATTTTTTTCTACCTAATAACATTCTTTTATTAGTAAATACAATAACTGTTGTAAAAAAAGGCTGAATAAGCATTGTATCTTTTTGACCTATAAATGTATAAAGTACTACTTCATCATCATTAATATGTCTTTGAATAACACTTGCATGTTTTTTTACACGCCATGCTATTGTACCAGGATATTTCTTTAAAAATTTCCTACAATTTTCATAAACATCTCTATTCATTATTCACCAAAACCATTATCAGTAAAGAATTTCTTTATTGTTTCTAATTCTACATAACCAGAATTTTCAGCTACTGACTTACCATTTTGTACTATTAATACTGTTGGAGTTCCCCACTCATTATTTTTTAAGTAATCAAGTGAATCAGTAAACTTTGACCAATCATCCTCAGATAAAGTATCTGTATCAATATAATTAATAGTTAACTTCATGTCTTCCATTGCTTGTTTTAAGATTGGTGTGAATTTTTGACAATATGCACAAGTTGGTCTAGCTATTAAAACAATACTCTTTTCGTCTTTTTTAATTAAACTTAAGTATTCATCTAATGAAACTTTGTTAAATCCAGCTGCACTTAATTCATCATCAGAGCTTTCTGTTTCCTCAGTTTTTTTGTTATCACTAGAACTTGATTTTTTATCTATTTTAGATACTCCAATAGTTAAAAATACAACTAGTAAACATACAAATACTATTCCAACAATCTTACCTGCGTTTTTTATTACATCCTTATCAGATTTTTTAGCAACTACTATAGCTATAAATAAACTACTAATCATAGTTATAGTAGAAATAACCAAAATGGCAATTAATAATAAATTATTCATAATAACCTCCTTAAATATAAACTAATTATACTACAAAAAACAAAAAAAAGGAATATACCTTTTATTTTTAAAGCAGAGTGTTATTTTTCTTATTTTCTAACATGGTAAGTATTTTTTGTTTGCCATTTTTAAGTTCTGATATAGAACCACTAGTATTTAATGTATTAATTATATCAGATGCATAATTAGAACAATCAATTTGTTTATACCATGATGTTTTTAAAACATCATTATCTACATAAGTTAAATTAGTTGAATATAACTTTTCAAATAATCCATCTTCATAAGCTTTATTAAAAACATCAAGCCCATTCGTAAACATAGAAAAAGTTGATATTAAAAATACTTTTTTTGCTCCTCTTTGTTTTAAGTCATCAGCAACTTCTAACATAGATGTACCTGATGCAATCATATCATCTACAACAACAGCAGTTTCTCCTTCTAAATTTCCACCTAAATAATTATGTGCAACTATAGGATTTTTACCATCTACTATTTTGCTATAATCCCTTCTTTTATGAAACATCCCAACATCTGCTTGAAACATATTAGCATAATATTTTGCTCTATCCAGAGCACCTGTATCAGGACTTATAAATTTTACATCTTCAGGATCAAAATCCTCATTTTTTATAAATTCCTTTAAAATAGTATTAGTTGGATAAAAATTTTCAAATGACATACTAGTTGGAACTGCATTTTGAATATTAGGATCATGAACATCAAATGTTACTATTGAACTTACTCCTAAGTTTTGTAATTCTTGAAGAGCAAGAGCACAATCACGAGATTCTCTACCATTTCTTTTATGTTGTCTTGATTCATATAAAAGTGGCATTACAACTGTTAATCTATCTGCTTGACCTCTTGCTGCTGATATAACTCTTTTTATATCCATAAAATGTTCATCAGGTCCCATATGATTCAAATAACCATACATCTTATATGTTATACTATGATTACCAACATCAGATATTATGTATAAATCCTTATCTCTTACAGAGTCTTTTATAACAACCTTTCCCTCTCCATTATTAAACCTAACAAGATCAGTTGGTATTATAAAACTATTTTTCTTACTCCTTCTTTGCATAATATTCTGATCTATTTTATTTCCTAAGTTTTTGCAATTATCCATAACAATAAGACCTAATTCATCTTCATATTTACTACTCATAAAACCTCTATAAAATATAAAAAACTAGCACAAAAAAGTGTTAGTTTTCTAAATCAAAATATATAGTAACAGAATTAAATAATGAATTAACAATAAAATAACTTTTAAATACTTTATTTTCCATCATGTTAATACCTCTTACAACTAAATTATAACAAATAATTTAGTTTTAGTTAAGAGTTATTTGTAACTTTTTTAATTATTATCATATATTTTGAAAATATTAATAATTATGATATTATTTAAGTAATAAGAGGTGATAATCATGAATATGAAGGACATGATTTTAAATGAATTATCAAAAGATGATTATAAGGATGACTTTGTTAAAATAAGATATATATATCTTATTGTATGTAATACTTTTACATATGATATGAGATTTATATATACAAATAATCAAGATTTAAAAAATGAAATTTATAATAAAGATGTCAAACTTGATAACGTAGAAGATTATGAAATCGTATGCTATTCTTTTGCAAAAGTTTTATGTGAAGCATTATCTTTATATGGCCTAGAGGCTAAAATAGAAAGAGAAAAAAGTGATTCTGATTTCAAACATGTATATGTCATTGTTAAATGTAATGGTTCTTTTATTAAACTAGATCCTACAAAAAGACATGATAGTACAAGAGTTAAATTAAATAGTAGTACTCTTGATTTTACAAATCTAGATAGTAGCAGACAAGAATATTTTGATGATAAATTAAAAGAAGCTGATAGCATCATAAATAGCAATAGAAAGAATAAAGTTGATATTGAAGTATATTATAATGATGAAAAAATTACAGAGCTTATAAATGTAATTGAAGATAATGCAAGAAAAAGGAAAACTAGTGATTGTGAATTATTCTTTGAAAAATTAGGTTATATAACTGGACTAGTTAATGTAAGAGATGACTTAAAAAGATATGATGACATGGATTATTATTACTCATATCTAATAAGAAAATTTAATTTAAATAAAGGAAAAAATCAATATGTCAAACCAGGTATATTCTTTAAAAATGATGATAAAACTATGAAAGATATAATTAATATTACTTTAGTAGAATATAAAAAATTTCCTCCAAGATTTTATGTTATGAAAAAAGTTGATGAAAACTACAAAATTAGAGAATTAGAAAAAGATGAAACTATTGAATTATTAAAAGAATATAATTGTCCTATAGTTCAGTATTATTTTGAAGAAAGAGCTGCTAAAATGATAGATAATAGAATACGTAGAATAATAAAATAAAAGGTCAAGGATAAACTCCTTGACTTTTTATTTGTAAGACTCATTTATTTTTTTATTCTTATTTATTAATTTTTCATATCTTTCTTCTTCACTAAAAATGCATCCACAGTATTTTTGCATATAAAGTCCTAATTCTCTAGCCTTATTTTGACCATACCTAAATCCTGGTCTAAAATCCTTGTATAAAAATTCTATGTCATACTTTTTAGATAACATTTCACCAGTCTTCTTTAATAATTCATGATTTTGATATGGACTAATTAAAAGTGTTGTTGAAAATGCATCAAAACCATTTTCTTTAGCATATTTAGCAGTTTTTTCTAATCTACATAAATAGCAATAACCACATCTATTATCTAATTTATCTACTACGTTTTTACAAAACTCTCTAAGGCCATAATAATCATCAATTATTAGTGGTATACCTATTTCATCATCATATTTTTTTAACGTTTCAAGTCTTGCTTCATACTCTTTGTAAGGATGAATGTTTGGATTATACCAAAAGCTTGTTATATCAATATTATCTTTTTTTAATTCTTCTAAACAGTAAACACTACAAGGTGCACAACATGTATGTAATAATAATTTCATTTAAATACCTCTAATCTAACTAAAAATTAATAATAATTTTACCAATTAATATTATCACTTTTTTTAGTATTAGTCAAAATTACACACTTCCAGTCTTACCATATTTCTTAGAGATAATTTTTCTTAATATATCAATTGGTATTACAGTAAGTGATATTGTAATCATAATTACAAATTCTTTTAAAGATAAAGGAACTGTTCTAAACATATTTCCTCCATAATACATAAGAATTATTTGTACAACTAAAATAAATGATATAACAACAATAAACATTTTATTTTTATAAAGATGTGCAAATATATTAATTCTACTTGTATGAGCATTAAAACAATTAAAGATACCTGCAAATATAAATAAACCAAAAAAAGCAGTCATAAATGATTTATTGCTTAAAAATAAACTCTTAATAAAAGGAAGTTTTAAAAATAAAATGCACAACATTGTAGTATAAATTCCAGTTATAATAATTTCACTTACCATGTAAGAATTAATAATATTTTCATCTTTTTTCTTTGGCTTTTCCTTCATATACTCTAAAAGTGGTGGTTCAAATGCAAATGCAAGACCTGCAAGTGTATCCATTACCATGTTTATCCACAACATTTGTATTACCGTAACAGGAGTTTCTACCCCAATAAAAGGTCCAATGATAGACACACTAAGTGCACACAAATTAACTGTTAATTGAAATATAATAAACTTTCTTATACTTTTAAAAATAGTTCTTCCAAAAAGTACTGCTTGACTAATAGACAAAAAATTATTATCAAGTATTACTATATCACTTGCTTCTTTTGAAACTTCACTACCCGTTCCCATTGAAAAACCAACATCAGCTTTTTTTAGTGCCGGAGCATCATTAACACCATCTCCTGTCATACCAACTACAAATCCCATTTCTTTAGATACTCTAACTAATCTTGATTTATCCTGTGGAAGACTTCTTGCAACAACTTTTAAATTAGGCATTATTTTCATAACCTCATCATCAGTTAGCTTGTTTAATTCATCAGACGTTATTATCAAGTCTTTATCACTTTTAACAAGACCTACTTCTGCTGCAATAGATTTTGCAGTATCCTTATTATCACCAGTTATCATAACAACATTAATTCCAGCATTATTAACCAAAGCAATTCCTTTTTTAGCCTCTTTTCTAACTGGATCCTTAATAAAAATGGCTCCTACAAATACTAAATCTTTAAAAAGAGTTTCATTAATTGTTCCGCTACTTGCTAAAGCAATAACCCTTATCCCATTTTTAGTTGCTTCATTTATCTTACTTACTATTTTATTTTTATTTATAAATACTTCTTTTTTTCCATATGAATTATAATAATATTTACACTTATTAAGAATAATTTCTGGTGCACCTTTTATTAAATTTCTTATTTTATTATCATCAATTACAGTAATCATATACTTATTTTTACTGTTAAATGGAACTTGTTTAATTACTTTTATACCTTCTACTTCAAATGGCTTAAAAAAAGATAATAAACATCTATCAGTTATATTTCCACCTATTATATTATCTTTATCATAAGAAGACATATTATTAACAACCATA
>JALEND010000010.1 GCA_022768045.1 Mycoplasmatota bacterium
ATGGTGATAAAAGATATGATTATGAATATTGTGGATGTAGTAGTTGTAGTGCGCTAAGTCCAACAATTGATTGTCCAGAATATAAAGATGTGCCTAAAAAAACTACAACAAAGGCTAGAGTTACAACAAAGGCTGTTTGTACAAGGTTTAAAGAGGCTAAAACAATAGAGGATATAAAAAAACTTGTAAGTGTTAAAGTATCAGGAGATAAATTACTTAGTTATGATATAGAAAATGTACAAAAAGATACGTCAAAGAATCGTGTTAAATTTAAGTTTGATGGTAAGTCTGACGGAGATAAAATAAAATTTAATGAAGATGTAGCAGCAGTTTGGACTTCGGATGAAAGTCCAATAGAAAAAACAACTTGGCATAATGGATGGAATTCTGAGAAAACTAAAAAAGGAAACGTAACTAAAAATACTTGGTGTGTTACAAAGTATGATTGTTCAACTGAAGACCATAGTAAGTTTTATGTTACAGCATGTGCTTATGCAAAATGTGGAAGTGCAACTAAGAAAGTATGTTATAGTGCTTATGTTACTAGGAATTCAAAGGCCGTAGGAAAAGGATTTACTTATGTAGGAAATTAAAAAGTTAGTTAGTTACAACTAACTTTTTTAATTGAAAAATAAAAAAATATATGTTATTATGTAGATAATAATAAGGAGTATATATGAGTGAATTTAAAAAGAATAAAATAAATGGTAAAAGGCATAATAAAAATGTAAAAAAACATAAAAAAACATTATTAATTCTTTTAATTATAGTTATTATACTTTTGATTATTTCCTTAGTATTATTTAAGTTAGTTAAAAATAAAACAACTAAACAAGATAATATTAAAAAAACTACTACTAAGAGTACAAAAAAAGATGCTTGGAAAAAAAGTAATGGAAAAAATGGAAATATATATGTGTATGAATCAAAAGATAATGGGTATTTATATGTAGTTACTGATGATAATAAGCAGGAGGTACCAAAAGATGATTATAATCTTTTAAATACATATAAGTGTAATATGAAAAATTGTACATCTTATAATGAATATAATGATATAGGTTATGTTATTATAAAAGATGGTACTTATAGATTATATGATTATAAGAATAATTTATATAAAGAAACTAATATACCAGAAGGTAATTATTCTGCTATTAGTTTAATGTATTATGAAAACACTGTATATGGTTATGCTATTCAAGATGATAAGTATATGAATGCAATATATAATGTTAAAACAAATAAATTATCAGAGTTTAAATATAAGATGGTAGGATCTATTAATTCTTCTGCAGAACTATCTAAGGGTTATGTATCTGTTTCTTATTCTGAAGATAATACTTTAAATTTAATTAATCCAGATAAGATGTATTTAATTAGATTAAAAGATGAAAAGAAGGTTTTAGAATCTGATTTAGATAAAGAATATGGTTATGAATATATAACAAGTATTAGTAATGGAAAGTATGTGTATTATGTTAAGAATGTTGGTGTAAATGCTAATAATTCAAAAATATATAATAGTGATTTAAAAGAGTTATTTAATGGTAAAAGATATTCTAAATACGCTGTATCAGATAAAGGAAACATAGTAGTTTCTGAAGATAATAATTATTTTATTTATAATAATTATGGTGAGTTAGTTAAAAAGAGTAAAACGTATAAAGAAATATGTACTATATTAAATGATTACATAATAGTAGTTGATAATGATAATTATTTAAAAATAACTGATTATGATGGTAATGTACTAGCAAGATTTACTAAGATGAAAGATAATTATAAATTTATAAATATGGCTTCTGGTATATATACTAAAAATGGTAAGCATGCTATATTTGCAGCTATTGAAAATAGTGATATTGAAGAAGGCACTCTAGGAAGAGGCTTATATTATTACTATGTACCAGAAACAAAAGAAAAAGGTATGTTTGAAGCAGAAATAGTAGAATGATAAAGGAGTTTAATATGAAAAATAAAAAAGGATTTACGTTGGTAGAAATAATAATAACTCTTGCAATAGTAATAACAATTACAACAGTTGCAGTAGGTAGTTATATAGGAATAAGTAGTCAAAAGAAAAAAGAAGAATGGAAACTTGTAAAAGATCAGATAGAAACTGCAGCAGAACAGTATTTTTCTTCCAATAAATATATGTATGAAGGAATAACTGGAGATGCATTTGGAAATATTTCTGTTGGAACATTAGTTAATAAAGATTATTTAAATAAAGTTGTTGATCCAATGACAGGTAAACAAGTTTCTTATTGTAGCGAAATACAAGTTTCATTTAAAGATGGTAAATATAAAGGAACGTATATAGGAACAAGATCAGGTGAAAGTAAAAGTGATTGTAGTGATAAAGAAAGTCAAGTTGTAATAAGAAATCCAGATGGTCCAAAAGGAGACATTACATATCATAAATACAATGATGATAATACACCTAACTTTGGAAATGATATAACAAAAAATGGGTGGTTTAATATAGAAAAATTAGGAGGGGTTAATAAAAATTTGGCAGTATGTGTTAATTTAACAAAAGGTGGTAAAAACATTGCAAGTGCTACCTTAAATGGAAAAGACCTTACAAAATATAGTAATAATAATAAAAATATTTATTGTACTAACGTAGAAAACGGTCAGCATAATAATCAGCAATTTGTTTTAAAAGATAGCCTTGGAAAAACACTAAAAATAATTGACAGCTATAATGTTGACTCTACATATCCAGAAGGAAAAATATATTTAACTTCAACAGGTAATGGTTATAATTCTAATGTA
>JALEND010000046.1 GCA_022768045.1 Mycoplasmatota bacterium
CAGACTTTTCTATAGCAGGCCCTGATGCCGTTTTAATATTAGCTCCCATCTCATTAGCTATTACATAAGATAACGTAGTTTTACCAAGGCCAGGAGGACCATATAATAAAACATGATCTAGTGTTTCTCCTCGTATTTTAGCAGCTTCTATAAATATTCTAATGTTTTCTTTAATATCTTTTTGACCAATATATTCATCTAACATTTGAGGTCTAATTGCTGATTCAAAACTGTCTTCTTTTAATTTATCACTTGTAATTAATCTTGTGTCCATAAATACTTCCTTTCTTTTATAATGTTATATATTTCTTTCCAATTATCTGCCTTATAACCTTCTTTATTTTTATTTAAAACCCCTTCATATAAAATACAATTCCCATTATTATTAGCTATTTTCTCATATACATCATAATCATCATCTATCATAACATCAAGAGAAAGCTTTTTATAAATATCATACTTAAAATCAGAACCAAAAAATATGTCAGTATACAAAATACCCTCTTTTTTTAAGTAAGAAATAGTTCTTTTTTCTATATTATTAACCCTTCTATCACATCTTGATGTAATAAAATAAATTTCATTTTTTTCGTTATAAAGCTTATTTATTATATCTTTTGCATCATCTTCTAAAGGTAAGTTATCAAAAATTTCTTTTTCATGTAAAGCTGAAAACTCATACTGGCTTATTTTATCTAAATCATCCATACTCTTATTATATAATTTTTCATAAATTAACGAAGTTTTAAAAAACGTTTTTACAATTGTATTATCTATATCTATGCCAATTTTCATAAACACCTACTTAAGAAGTAATTTTAACGCTTCTTTAACTTGTTTTTCTAAAGAAAGAGATATATCTATTTGAGGTAAGACTTTCTTTATATCATTAGGTTTATAGCCAAGTGATTTAAGTGTTTCTGTAAGCTCTGAAAAATCTTCTTTCAAATTACTTTGATCACTAGCTAACTTGCCTTTTAAATCAAGTATAATTTGTCTTGCAACCTTATCACCAATCTTAGGAAACTTCTTTAAATAATTAATGTTTCCTTCTTCTATAGCATTTAGAATTGATGACATATTATCTCCAGAAAACATTGGAAGAGCCATTTTACAACCAAGACCTTTAACACTAATAAGCTTTAAAAATAACTCTTTATCTTCTTTTGTTTTAAATCCATACAAAGTATTTTCATCTTCTCTTATTTGCTGATATAAATAAATGGTTACTTCTTCATTTAATTTATAAGAATATGGATTAGAAACAAAAACCATATATCCTATACCATTATTTTCTACTACAATATAACTAGTTTCTATAATAGTTATAATACCTTTTATATATGAATACATATTTTATACCTTCCTTGTTTATTATTTACTACCATTTAATTTTATCACGAACAATTGTTTTTGTAAATGACTAAAAAAAGAAAATTAAAAAAAGAGCATATTTAATTTAAAATGCACTTAAAAGAAAATTATTTAATTTTATTTTTAATATATGGATTTTCCTTACTAAATATTTCTCCATCATTACTAAAGCCACAATTCCAAGCCATTTTCATACTACTTAGATTATCATGATGAATTCTAGCTTTTACATAATTAACTTTAGGATAATTACTAAATATGTAATCTGTTATTTCATTTAATAAAAGAGTTCCATATCTTTTATCATTATTTCCTCTATATTCTTTAAAAATAGCTTGTCTTATATAAACAGCTTTCTCTTCTTCATTAAAATTACTTAAATCAACATACCCTATTAAGTTACCTTCATCTTTAACAAAAAATCCCTTATTAAAAAAATTATCATTTTTATTATTTAAATGATGCAAAAAGCCATTAAACCTTGCTGTTATAGCTGAATCCTTAGCTAGCTTTCTAACAGCCATAAGATGCATTTTATCATTTGAATCAAAATTAACAAGTTCAAGTTCACCCATAACAATATTTTCCATTTTTTTAGTTCTCCTTACTTAAAAGTATACTATCATTTAATAAATTAGTCCATAAAAAAGATAAGTCTTAGTATAACCTTAACTTATCTTTTTAATAACATAATTTCTTTATCAAGCATTTTTTTAGCATTTAAAACAGCATCAACAAACTCTATATTTTTATTTTGAAATTCATATTTAACACTCATATCATTCCATAGCGTTAAATGTTTTTTAATATAATCCTTATCAATAAAATTAATGTTTATATCATCTAAATCTATTTTATTTCTATCATATAACATCTTTTCAAAAAATAAAGATAATTTATCTTCATCATATACCTCATTTGATAAATTATATATGTCATAAAAGTCTTTTACCCTTGTATTTAGCTTATTTTTATCGTTTGATTCTACTATGATACATAATTTTTCAGCTAAATGTTCTTCTAAAGAAGGCGTATATATTTTAAATAGATTATCATTTTTAAAAACAGGTAATACTTCCATTAAATTCTTTTCATATATAGTTTTAGAAAGTTCTTGAAAATCCACTGAAATTGGATGCTTTATTTTACCATAATTAGCTGTTAAAGATAATTTTATGATACCAGTTTTAGTTGTTTTAGGTAGCGTATTAAGTTCATATACTAAATCATCATTAGAATCATACATAGCTTTATATAAAGTTAAAATAGGTTCATTATGATACTCTGTAGATACAATATCTATATCAGTAATTGGTCTTGATAAATAATTTAAATGACATAAATTAGAAAAACTTCCTTTTACATATAATTTTTCATATGAAGTATTACTTATTCTTTCTAATAGAATTCTTGAGAAAAAAGTATTATAAGTATTTTTTATTGATATACCAAGTCTTTTTGATTCACTTTTTAAATAACTTCTTAGCATATCATCATTATTAAAATCCATCTTATCCCCTCTTTTTAGGCATCAAAAAAGAGCAAGCTATAACTTGCCCCTTTAATTATTAGTAATTAAGTTTCAAGTATAAACCTGATATTAAAATACCAAGTGCTGATACTAATCCAATTACTGAGATTAATAAAATATTACTATCTGCTGTTTTTGGATTAGCTACTACATTAGTATTATTAACTGCTGAATTGTTACTATTTTTTACATCTTTATATGTTAAAGTGTAAGTAGAAAATTTATCTGTTTCAAATGATACAGTACCATCATCATTTAATGTTGCATCTAAAATATCTGCAACTCCGTTATGTACTCTAATTACATAATAAGTTCTAGTATAACCTTCTAATACTTTTTTTAAATTTGCTGGTATTTGTAAAGTTACTTTAACTTTCTTATCTGTTTCAGATACTTTATCTAATAAAACACTATTATCATCTTTTAATGCTTTATAAGTATTAATATCATAGTAACCTACAACATTATACTTATTAGATACAGTGTTTTCTATTAACTTAGTATCTTCTTCTTTTACATCTTCCTTCTTAACTTCTTTTACGTCTGTAACTTCTGTTATTTCATCATCACCAGCTACTACGTATTCGTTATCCTTACCAATTACCTTGTAATCTTTTTTAGTAGTTTGTTCATCATATACTACATTTGTTACTTTTGCATTTTCATTAGCAAGTTTAAAATTACCACCATTTACAACTGTTTTACTGTTATCAGTATAACCATCATTGTTCCAGTCATAATCAAATATTGCAACGTTACTACCAGTATAATTATATGTACCACCATTAATAGTAAGAAGTTCTTTTCCAGAATAAAAACCAACATTTGCTATACAAGCAGAAGCAGGATCTTTCATGTTAAACTCTCCAGCATTTATTGTAAGCATTCCATAATCATCATTTTTAATATATTTATCATTACCTGACATATTAAATGTACCACCATTAATAGTTAAGTAAGACATTTCCTTAGATGTGTTTTTTTCTGGAGAATACCATCCATTATCTATTAAAGATGAGTATCCATTTTCCATTTCAAATAATCCATTATTTATAGTCATATTACCATGATTTAATACAACGTAAAATGAATTAGTCTTAGAGTCTACACGTCTATATGTTCCTCCGTTTATAGCTAATAAACCATCATTTAATATAACAGCTTTAGCATGAGAAGTATTAGTAACAACACCTTCTCCTTTAATATTTAATGTAGCACCTTTTTCTACTACAATAGTATCCTTACCATTAGCGTTGGTAATAGAGTAACCAGCAAGGTCTAATGTTACGTTATTTCCAGACTTAACTACGATACCATCTTTTACATCGGTACTTAAAGTAGTATCACTAGTTAATTCTTGTGCACTAATAACACTTGGAAATAAAACAGCAGTTAATAAAATCAAAAAACTAATTATTTTCTTTTTCATAATACTTTCTTCCTTTCTTAGTTTTATATTATATGTTATGACCTATGAAAAATCAAGTCATTTTAAGTATGTTTTTGTCATATTTTATCAATAACTATTTAAAAAACGCACTACAACATACATTAAGTTATGATACTAATACCAATTTTATATACATAAGTAAAATAAGAATCTAGCCTAAAACTAGATTCTTATACATGTTTACTTACTTAAATTTTCTTCTTAATATTCTAGTGGTATTTAATATAGTAAGTAAAGTAACACCAGTATCTGCAAAAACAGCTTGCCACATATTAGCTACTCCAATAGCACCTAAAACAAGTACTAGAACCTTTACTCCAACAGCAAATATAAGATTTTCTTTTATAATATGCTTAGTAAATCTAGATATCTTAATAGCTTCCGTGATCTTACTTAAACTATCATTCATTATAACAATGTCTGATGCTTCTATCGCAGATGCAGAACCTACACTACCCATTGAAATACCAACATCTGATAAAGCAAGTGATGGAGCATCATTTATACCATCTCCAACAAACGCTGTCTTCATTTTATTTTCTTCTATTATCTTATCAAGTTCTTTATATTTTTCATCTGGAAGCATTTCATATTTTAAAACGTCTACCCCTACTTTATTTGCTACGTTTAAAGCAGAAGACTTTTTATCACCAGTAAACATAAATGTTTCAATATTTTCTTTTTTTAACTCTTCTATAGCACTTTTAGAGTCAGGTTTTATATCATCTATTAGTTTTAACTTAGATACTATTTTATTATCAATTTTTAAGTATATATAACTATCTTTATCTTTTGCACCAACAAATGAAGATGAACCAAGTTTTATCTTTTTATTATTTATCTCATAAGAAATACCTTTTCCTGATATTTCCTTAAAGTTTAAAACATCCTTAGTACTTACTTTTTTATTAAATACACTAACAACAGACTTAGCTAGTGGATGATTAGATAACATTTCCCCTTTTACATAATAATTAATTATGTCTTTTTCCTTATAATCATTATCTAGAATCTCTAACTCATACTTACTTGTTATACCAGTTGTTATAGTACCTGTCTTATCAAATATAATCTTATTTACATAAGATAAGCTTTCTAAATAATCACTTCCCTTTACAAGTATTCCTTGTTTTGATGCTTTACCTATACCAGAAAAATATCCTAGCGGTACACTAATTGCAATAGCACAAGGACAAGATACTACTAAAAATACCAAAGCTCTATATATTGATACTTTAAAACTTATTCCAAATACTGGTAATAAAATTGCAATTAAAAATGCAAGTACCATAATAATTGGCGTGTATATTTTAGCAGCTTTAGATACAAAGTTTTCTGTTTTAGCTTTTCTATCACTAGCATTTTCAGTTAATTCCAATATCTTAGATACAGTACTATCAGCATATAAACTATCTACTTTAACTTCTAAAACAGAAGAAGTATTAATAGAACCTGATAAAACCTTATCATTAACCTTTACTATTCTTAACTCTGATTCTCCTGTTAAAGCTGATACATCTAACTTAGAGCTACCTTTTATAATAGTACCATCAAGAGGTATTTTATCACCCTTTTTAATAACTATTATATCCCCTATTTTAACTTCGTTTGGATCTTTTTGTACTATTTCATCATCAAGTTTTAAATTAGCATATTCTGGTTTTATATCCATTAAATCGCTAATAGAGCGTCTTGAGTTATTAACTGCAACCTCTTCTAATATTTTACCTATTTCATAAAGAATAATAACCATTAATCCCTCATGATCATTACCAGTTAAATATGCACCAATACAAGATATTGTAACTAACATATTTTCATTTACAGTCTTTGACTTAAATAGTAATTTTATAGCATTAGTAAAAGTTCTATATAGTAAAACAACATAACTTAAAACCATTAATATACTAGATAATTTACCTTTTAAAAGCATTCCAATAACACATAATAAAACACCTAAGATAAGTCTTATTAAGTGAAATTTAAACTTACTTTTATTTTCATAAGTTTCATTTAAATCCATCACCTTACTTTCTGGTTCTACTTCTTTTACTATAGAACTAACTAACTTTTTAACATTTTTACTATCTGTTTCAACCGTAATCATAAGCTTAGAAAAATTTACACTAGCTTCTTTTATTTCATCATTTTCATTTAACTTTTTTTCAATTGCTAACGCACATCCTGCACAATCTAAAGAACTTAATTTAAATTTATATTTCATTTATATGTTCACACCCCATCACAAATATTTTTTCTACATGATCATCTGCTAAAAAATAATATGTTAAATTTCCTTCTTTTCTATACTTAACAAGTTTAGAATCCTTTAATATTCTAAGTTGATGTGATACTGCAGACTGGCTTGCACCTATTTTCTCAGAAATCAAATTAACACTCATTTCTCCATTTATTAATACATTTATTATTTTAACTCTAGTAGAGTCTCCAAATATCTTAAATAACTCAGATAAATCTATTATTTTATCATCGCTTAATAATTTCAAAATATCACTTCCTTTTATTTTTTACATTTAAATTATATGAATATATGTTCATATTGTCAATATATTTATATTAAAAAAAATCACTTTTAAAAGTAATTTTTTATTCAACAATCTAATATAATAAAGTAAATTATTTCATTAATGGATTAAGTAAACTCATTATCTCATTTTCAATATCATCAAAGTCTTTGCTACATTCATTCCATAAATCTTTATCTTTTCTTAATGACAAAAGTGCAGGTATGTCTTTATTCAATTTTTCATTTCTTTTTTCTGTAGTATTAATAATATCAAAACCTTTATTATCTTTCTTTACAAATACACCTAATATAACATAAACGTTCTTATCTATTCTTCTAAAGGTTACTCTTATTTCATTTTTTCTTATCTTTAGTACTTTTCTTAGTTTATTAACTTGTTCTCTTTTATTTAGAGCTCCATCTTTTTTTATTTCATTTAAAGCACTTAAAACATCCTTATATAGCTCTTTTGGAATACTTTCAATATCCTTAAATACATGTGAGGATAACTTATAATCATAATAAAATATAGTATTTTCTTCACAAACTTTATCACAAAGTGTATCTTCTTTTTTAGATAGTATATAGTTTTCTATAATCTCTTTTGTTTTCTCATCTTTTGCATAATCTAACATCATACTTAAAATCTTATTAAAATTCTTAAAATATGATATACCTTCCAAATATGATATTATTTCTTCTTCATTTTTAAATAAATTTAATACGCTAGCATAATTTTTAACATCACTTACATCAACAAAGTCAAAATCATCATTATTTTTTTCCTCACTTAAATTACTATCCTCAAAAGGTTTTATTTCATGTACTTTTTCTTTTTTCTCTTCTTTTAAATTATTATTTTCCTTTTTTACCTCAAAAGACTTAGTATAATTTTCTATTTCACTTAACTTATCTTCCTTATTATCTAAATTACTGTCAGAAATTAACTCTGATAACAATCCTATTTCAAAAGCATTAATGCGTTCCTTCTTAGTAAACTTTCTTAATATATAAATATAACGTTTTTTAGAATCTGTTAATTTTTCTTTTTCATTCGCATAATTTTCATAAGTTGAAACAACAATCTTACAGCCCATTTCAATCATTTTATTTGAAAGTAAATCCCTTTTATTTTGAAGTACCACAGCATCATGATTAATATCTTGGCTTCTAATATTTGTAGCAAAAGATCTATTATTACTTAAAAATCCGTCAACTGAGTTTAATCTTTTAATCTCATCATCTAACCTAGTTATTTTAGTATATATTCTATTAATTGGATGAACATTTAAAGTAATTTCATCTAACATATCTATCTCTTTATAAGTAAAATTATTACATGCATAATAATTTAGTTCTTTTGAACTCTTAGGTTTTATTTTAACATACATGGAATTTAGTTTATTTAACTCTTTATTTATCTCTCTAATTTTATTATCATAATCACTTATTTTATTTTCTAATAATACTAATATATCTTTCATCTTTTATTCCTCTATATTATTATCCTTATCAAACTTAACATCAATTACTTTTCTGCTCGCTAAATAATCACACATATGTACAAATCTTTGTCTTGATGTTTCTGGTTTAGGAAGCACTACATCACTATAACTATTAGTATTCCATGGACCCATATGAGAAGATATAACAGAAGTTAAAAACATTATCTCTTTATCCGTAAAGTTAAGCTTATCTTTATTATCCTTAATATAATTACAAATTAAAATAGGATGATCAAACCTTGTATAAGTCTCTTTTTCTAATCCGGATTTTAATCCATCATGAACAAGAAGACCTACTATCATTAGATCCTTCTCATTATTAGAATAAGCTCCTGTTATACTTTCATCATTAAACATTTCTACAGCCATCCTAACCGCTACCTTAGTATGTCTAACTAGACCACCACTACCTAATGCAAAACTAGGGTGATACTTACCTGTTGAAGAAGCTGGAACTTCAAAAAAATAATCAGGAAGTAATTTAATTAATAAAGATGCACCTTTTTTATATCTTTCATTTTTTATATAACTTAATTCTTTTTCAAATACTTTTACTTTATCCATAATTACACCTCTTTAAAATTTATTATAAAATTAATCATTTAGGATATATATTTCTGATTATCTAAATCAGTTATTCCAATTACATTATCATCATTTGCCAAGATAGCTATTTGTCTTTTTGCTGTTATATTCAAACTTTCAAGTCTATCTTTTTGATTAACGTTATTCTCTATCATACTTGCATTTAGTACCTCTAAATTTGATAAAACAATCAAGTGCAAAATATCAGCATAATCCCTAATGTTACCATCTAATTCTGGATTTTTTTCTCTCCATTCCTTTGCAGTCATTCCAAATAAAGCAACATTTATAACATCAGCTTCATTTGCATACAAAAATAATTTTTGTTTATCAGTAAGTGTAGGAACAATATTTTCTTTTATACTATCAGTATGTATTTTATAATTTGTTTTTGATAAACTTCTTCTGACAGACCATTCTATTTTCTCTTGATATGATTCATTATATTTTAACCTTTCAAACTCTTGAATTAAATACAATTTAAAAGCAGGATCTATCCAAGAGGCAAATTCTAATGCAATGTCAGGGTGAGCAAAAGTTCCTCCATCATATTTGCCTCTCTTACTAATAAATCCTTTAGAATTAGTGAAACTTATCCACCTCGATGGACTCATGGTAAAAGAATTATTTGCAGCATCATTTTTAAACTCGCGAGATTCCGCTAGTTTAAAATCTTCATTAAAAAGCTCTTCCCATAATGAATAAAAGTCAAATGAACTTTTATTACTCATCCATTTAATAATAACATCACCTGGATTATAAGGGTTTTTATATCTTGCTAAATCAGTAAGTGAAATATAATCAGTATTATCCACTCTCATTACATTAATTAAATTATCCTTAACATTAATCTTTGTCATAATTTTATTTTTCATATAACCGCAATCCCACCCTTACTTAATTTTACATATTATAAAACTATAAATAAGTTTATTAGTTTAATACTAATATTCCTTAAAAATAGTCTTTAAATATAATGCAGACAAAAATGCACGTGGAAACATAGCAAATAAACTATACTTTACCTTGTCTTTTTTCATCTCATTATAAATATAGCATATTAAATCTTTACTTACAAACTTTTTATTTAACTTATCATTTTTTATCATTCTCTTAATAGATGTGTAGTTTCTTTTGTTTTCTTTTCTAAAACTTCTTTTAATTAGCGTATTAGCATAAGAAGTTCTATATATATTTGATTCATCTATTAAAAATGCATTCATGGTTTTTTCTAATACTTCACTTAAAAAGTCTACTTTAGAAGAATCTTTAACATTTTTAAATACACGCTTTAAAATAACATTTTTTCTAATACTATCGTAATTACTATAAAATCTTTCTCCTAACCTATCATAATTCCTTTTTAAAGAGTTTTTCTTAAATGTATATATATTTCCATCAAGTACGTTATACTCCTTTAAAACATCATTATAACCAAATTTAATAGCCATCTTAGCATAAGATTTTTCAAAAGCTAAAAAATTACCTAAGTTATTTCTAGGTTTTATTATTTTAATATTAACATTTTTATTTACAACTTTTCGATTTAAACCTACAGCACCTAAATTAATTGCAATAACATCAGTTGCACCAAGCTTAATAGCAAGATTAATAGGCATATTATCATAATAACCACCATCAATAAAATTAGACTTACCTATTTTCTTCATTTTAAAAGCTGGAAAACATGCTGCAGACGCCATTAAATAATCAATAAATTCTAATGAAGAAGTATTTTCCTTAGTAACATACTTTCCCTTAAAAGAAGGAAAATAAGTAGTAACAAGTCCATAAGATATTTTAGAATTATAAAACTTATTTTCATTCCATAACTTATCTACTATACTCCTTAAAGGATTCATTTCAATACCACCTTTAATAACTCCTTTAGTATACTTAGATATTATCTCATTTCTTCCTCGAGGAGTACTATACTTACCCTTAATTTCTATATCCATGACCTTCTTATAATTCATAAAACTCCATAATTTATAAGCTTTAAAAAAGTCATTTTGTACCATAAGTACTCCATTTAAAGCTCCAACAGAAGTACCTGTTACTATGTCAAAATTAATACCTAATCTTCTAAAGGCTTTCCAAACTCCTATTTCATAGCCACCTTTAGCTCCTCCACCAGATAAAACAATTGCTCTTTTCATATAATTACCTCTAATAAAATTATATCATAATCTATTAATTTATGCTATAATAGTATTGTTATGTCTTAGTAGCTCAGCTGGATAGAGCACTCGCCTCCTAAGCGAGGGGTCGCGCGTTCGAATCGCGCCTAGGACGCCATAATAAATAAATTAAGTGATGCTATTTTAGCATCACTTTTTATTATAATAACTTCTAACAACCTCATACAAATTATCATTAAAAGTCTTATCTTTTATAGACTCTATTTCAAACTTATAAGGAGCAAATGCTTTCTTTTTATCATCATCAGTTAAAGTTATATACGGAGTTTCAAGTATTTTAGGTACATCAAACACCCTTTTATTATAAATAATATTAATTAAATTATCAAAACCAATAGTACCATATCCTAAGTTTTCATGCCTATCTTTATGAGACGAAATACCATTTTTAGAATCATTAACATGTATAACACCTATTTTATCAATACCAATTAATTTATCAAAATCATCTAAAAACTTATCAAAATCCTTCATATCATAGCCAGCATCATTTAAATGACAAGTATCTAAACACACCATTACTTTATCCTTATACTTAACATTATCTAATATCTCTTTTATCTCCTCTAAATTACTTCCTACCTCGCTACCCTTACCAGCCATTGTTTCAATACATATCTTAACAGTTTGAAGCGGTGTAATTACCTCATTTAAGGCATTAATAATATTTTTAATACCTTCTTCTTTAGATAACTTAACAGAAGAACCTGGATGTAAGACAAGTTTTTCTACGCCAAGCATATTAGCTCTATTAATCTCTTCCTTTAAAAAAGAAATACCAAATAAATAAGACTCCATCTTACTATTATTAGCTAAATTAATAATATAAGGAGCATGAATAACAACATTCTTTAAATCAATATTATTATCACTTAAAACATCTCTAGCCTTTAGAGTTAAATCATAAGATAACTTACTACGCTTAGTATTCTGCGGAGCTCCTGTATAAAACATAAAACAATTAGATCCATAACTTATAGCTTCATTTGCACTACCAAGTAACTGACTATCACTTTTAAAAGAAACATGAGAACCTATTAATACCATATAAAAACCTCTTAAATACTTTCATTTATATTATAACATGTATACTATATTAAAAAAAGTAATCTATCAAAAGATTACTTTTTTATTTTATCTAATTATTCAAAAGTACCAG
>JALEND010000048.1 GCA_022768045.1 Mycoplasmatota bacterium
ACTAATGTACCAAATTTATACATATTTGATCTGATATACTTTCTGTATGATGCATTATCACTTATCCATTCAGCTATTATGTATTTTGCACCTGTTATGGCATCAGTAAGACTTTTTAAGTTCTCATTTATAAACTTTTCAGCCATTTTATTAATATCACCATTTAACGGACAAGACATTATCATTTTAGCTAATGGTTCTAATCCGTTTTTTATGGCTTCTGTTGCTTTAGTTTTCTTCTTTTCCTTGTATGGTCTATATAAATCTTCAACTTCAATTAGTTTACTTGCATCCATTATTTGCTTTTTTAATTCATCTGTTAAAAGACCTTTTTCGTCTATTAATCTTATTACATCTTCTTTTCTTTTAAGTAAGTTTACTTGGTATTCGTAAGCATCTCCTATTACCTTTATTTGTTCTTCGGTAAGACCACCTGTTTTTTCCTTTCTATATCTTGCAATAAAAGGAATTGTATTACCTTCCTGTAACATTTCTAGTGTTACCATTATTTGTTTTGTATCTACATTTATATCATTTGAAATTTCTTTAATTATATTATCATTCATTTTATTAATTCTCCTTAGCACTATATAAGTATAACAAAAATTCAAATAAAAAACACTAACTTTAGCAAGCTAGTGTAAAAGGTATTTTACTTAGAATTTCTTTCTTTTAATAAATATTTTTACTACGTAATATAAGAATATTGCCATCAAAATTGCGTATATAAAGCATAATACCATTTCTATTGTTCCTGATGTGTATTTTGATATTACACCTGGAATAGAAGAAGGTATATAGGAATCTACAAAGTCTTTTACAACTCCAGATGGAATGTAGTTTTCTATTATGTTCAATATTCTAAATAAAATATCTATCATACCAAAACCAAACATGTATGTTTGTAGTCTTTTTGAGTAAATAACTATAAATACTATCATAACTACTAAAACTATTAAATCTATATACATAATATCATCATCCTTTATAATTATATCTATTATTATAATAACATATAAATATTTTATATTAATATTAAAAATTATAGTATATGTAAACTTTATGTAAAAAAACTAGCAAATAAATATTTGCCAGTTTATAAGTCAAAATGGTGGACCGTTAGGGATTCGAACCCTAGACCCACTGATTAAGAGTCAGTTGCTCTACCAACTGAGCTAACGGTCCACATGAAATTAAGTATTTGATAAATTAATTTATAAATATAATTAACTTGCAAATACTTAAATAGTATAACACATATTTTTTGTTTTGAAAATATTTTTTTTAAAAATTATGCAATTAATCTTCTAATATTGGTATTTTAATAATGTAATTACTACCTATTTTAATATATTTTTTTACTTTGTTGTTAACGATAACGTCCTTAGACGACTTAAAATATATTTCTCTTTCACTTGATAAACTATCTACTTTTTCCAAAGATGTTGTATAAGCTATAACGGGATGTCCATACAGCATTATAGTTAATCTAGCACACCCTACTTCTGTGAAAAATGAAACCCAACAAAATGCAAGTAATAATACCATTATTGCTATGTTAATTATTTTTAAACCAGCCTTAATAACAAAAATTACTAAACCTATCATTAAAATTAATACTATCCATTTTGAAATATCAGCTACTAACATATAAAATCAACTCCTATAATACTTAATTAATATAATAAATAATATGACATTTTTATCGGTAAATGTCTATTTTTAATATACCCTAACAAAATAATAACATAAGTTAACAATAATAACAATAAATATATATAAAATCATTATTAACTTTTTTCATATCAATTATCTTAAATTTTTTATCATTAAATTAGGTATTTTAAAACCCAAACATAAGAGTCTGGGTTTCCTGTCAATTTGGTGCGGGTAAAGGGACTTGAACCCCCACGGATTACTCCACTAGATCCTAAGTCTAGCGCGTCTGCCAATTTCGCCATACCCGCACAAAATAAAAAAAAATATAAGTGGTGGACCCTGTAGGACTCGAACCTACGACCGATCGGTTATGAGCCGATTGCTCTAACCAACTGAGCTAAGGGTCCGTCTCACACTTGCTTTTATATATTACCATATAATTTAAACTTAATCAATATAATTATTTAAAAAAATTAAAAAAAATGATGATTTAATCACCATTATTTAACATATTTAATAAATCTATCTTAAATTTATCCTTCTCAGAATTAGCTTTAGATATCATAACACCCTTATAAGCTTCTAATTCTTGCTTATGTCCCTCAGATAATAATGACTCTGGAGTAATTGTTTCAAGTATTACAGTATGAGAATTCTCACATACAGAGTAATGAAGAACAACTTCACCATGAACCCTAACAAATAAATCATCAGTAGGCAACTTTAATTCATAACTTTTAGTGTTTTCTTTACTATTTACACCAACTAATTGTCCTAAGAAATTACCTTCCTTTATTTCTGGATAAAATTCAAATACCATCTTTTTATAAGCTAGCATGTTGTATTTTTTTACAGATCTTTCTAGCTTTCTAAATTCATTTTCATTTAAGTATTCGAAAATATACGTTCCTTTCATATTTTTCAACCCCCTACGTTTTTCATTAACATTTACCATACATTAGATATCCTTTCTATACATGATATCCAATTGGTAAGCTGATTATACCATAATTGACATAAAATGTCAATTTATTTACACCAGAGTTATACATTTTCCATATTAATATAGCTTTCAGCTTACAAAAAGATATTAACTATTTTATTCTATTATTATCATAATTATAAACAGTAAATAAAATTAATTCAAGTCTTTATAATTTTGTATGTAAACAAAAATACTAAATATAATTGCTAAAATTATGGTATATATAAGATTTATTTTTAATTTAAATATGAGTTTTACAATAGTTTAAAGAGATTTTTTTATATTTTTTTAGATAATCGCTAGTTTTGTTGGGATTTTTGGTCTCTTCAGGGAGCGATTTAAATTAAAAAGAGATTCATACGAATCCCTTAAAATATCGACATATTTTAAAATTAAAGTTTATTAAAATTTAACAAAATTTTATCAAATTTATCATCATTTGATGGGTAGCTGATGGGTAGAAAGTAAATTAGCTATTCATCTTTTTTTCTATTTCTTTAATTAATTTTTCTATTGTTTGTGCATCAGTTTTCTTCTTCATTTCTAATAATTCTAGCTTATTTTTAAATTCACTTATAGATTCTATTAAAATTTCCTTAAATCCTTGTTTATCAAATTTTTCATCTTCAGCTTTTATTTCTATATTATTAAAATCATAATCGTCATTTTGACTCAATATCAAATCAATCAGTGCCTTTAAATCTGGATTATTTGATTCTAATTCAATAGTCTTTTTATTTATTATTACTTTGATTTTTTTCTCTTCCATATTTTTTCAATCTCCTTTCAACCGCTTCTATACCACCATCCAAAATTATTGATATTCTCTCCAATATATCTTCATACTCTAACGCTCCATAACAATAATTAAACAAATTGTTATCTTCTTTGTTAGCAATAATAACATTTTCAGCATCCGCATTTATTACTATATTGGCATCATGTGTTACAACAATAACTTGTCTTTTTGATTTTAGCTTTCTAAACCAATTAGTTAATTTAGTATATATTGTTTCATTATCTATATTATCTTCTGGCTGATCTATTAATAATGGAATTGTTGTATCTTTAGAAACAATATATTCCATTAATATATTTGTTTGTGTACCTGGTGACATTCTATTTATAATTTCTAATTTATCTTTTGTTTTTCCATATAGTATATTACATTCATAATTAATACTATATAAATTCAAAGACTTAAGTTCCGTTATAAATCCATCTATCGATTTTTTTTCTTTTATTTCATCTTCAAGGTCATATATAAATAGGTGAATTAATTCATTCATATTTAAGTTTTTTACTTTTACTCCTATATGTTTTTCACAAATTTTTCTAAAATAATCCATTGGATCTTCTATTGTTAATTTTTTTTCAAATTTAAAAATGCTATTATCAATACCAGTTTTAATATCGGATAAGGATATTTCAGGAACATGATTATTCTTTAACTGTATAAATGCATTAATAATATTTGAACGTTCTTCATATTTATTACATTCATATTTAAAATGTTTAATAAATAGTTCTTCTTGTTCATTTCTCTCCTTAACAACAGAATCTTTTTCCTCTAAATAATTTACACATTTCCTTTTAATTATATTATCAAAGTTATCCTTTTCTATATTTTTATTGTATTCAATTACAGTATCATTAACTATTCTAACTAAATTTAATAAAGCTTCATTAATTTTTGCGTTATCTTTTAATTCAGATGGTATTAGTTTAGATTTCTCTTTAGAATACTTAATTGCTTCTGAAATGCTATAATCAATTAATTTTTGGTCTTTAATTTTACTTTTAGCAAATTTAATACAATTATTATTCTCTTTTATTACAATATACTTTCCAATAAAATCAGATATATTACTATTAGGTTTTATGGCTCTATTAAATTTTATATTATTATTAAAGTTTAATTTAATTTCCTCTAACTTTTGGTTTTTACTTAACTCTCCCAATGAGTCAAATTCATCATTAAAATATTTTTCTATTTCCTTAGTACTATCTTTAGAATTAAAAATTTTTGCTACATATGATTGATCATAATAATCTATTTTTTTACTATCAATATTAATTTTAGAATTATCATAATTATACAATAATATATTTTGAGTATCTAAAAATTCTAGACGTTCCTTATCTAAAACATTATTATCTTTAATCTTACTTATTAAATTCAATGCAACATTGTCCAATAATAGTGACTTTCCACTTCCTCTTCCTCCAACAATTACATTTAATTGG
>JALEND010000064.1 GCA_022768045.1 Mycoplasmatota bacterium
TATTTCATGTCCTAATGCTCCATATAGCTTCGTTTTAGGATCTATAAATGATAATGTACCAATACCTGATATTGTATCTTTGACATATAATCCAGTTTTAATTACACCATCTTTGTTAACTAGGTTTATTGTTTCATTATAAGTATTATTATTAGAATCTTTACAAGTTAGTTTAAGGTTTTGTTGATTACTATTTTTAATTATCTCTATAAAGTCATTTATATCATTTATTTCTTTATTATCTGCTTTTATAATCATGTCACCTTTTTTTAATTTAGCAAAAGTTCTATTATCATCTACGTCATAAAAACCAGTTATCATAACACCTTTAGTCTTTATTTCTATACCAATTGTTTCTCCACCTGCAATTATTTTATTTGAATAAGCTAAAATACTTTGAGGCATAATAAATGTAGCAACTACAAACATTGCTATAAAACTTTTTAATTTTTTAAAAGTCATTTTTATGCTCCTTTTGTAATTCGAATTACATTAATATTATGTACGAAGCAAAAATAATAACAAGTGAAAATAACTGGAAAAATAATTTATTTTTTTAATTTTTTATACCATTTTGCAAAGCTTTTAACCGTACTGTTTAAATTATCACTTCTGTTTTTTCTTTCTTCATCTGTCATTTCTGCTAATGTAATATCATATCCATCTGGAATAAATACATACCATAAATCAGACCATTTATCTTTTCTTTCTATACCTCTTTTTTCATATGATAATACACCTTTAATTTTTTCAGTAAAAAATTTTAAATTAACACCATCATAATATGCTAAGCACTCTTTAAAAAAACACTCTCTATTATCAACATTACTCATTATTTCAAGTAGTTTATCTATTCCTATTTTATCTAATAAATCCCTTTTAGGAAAAGCACCTGGAAACATTGGGTTATTTGGATAATTTTCTATATAAAAACCAGCATCTAGTGCTATTACAGGTTCTTTTAAAATATCATATGCACTTAAAACCTTATGTTTTGCAATTTTCTTAATATCATTTATATATGGTTCTTCTATATTTAAGTTAGTAGGTAAAAGTTCTATATTTGTCCCTTCTAGTTTTTGCATCGCACTAGCTATTTTACCAGTATTTGATGTAGCATAATATATTTTATCCATTATTATCACCTCTCAAACATATATTATCATATAAATAGGAAATATCTCGTCACTAAAAAAAGAATTAGCAAAAAACTAATTCCATAAATTTTTAGGATACTTTTTATCTTCAATCATTTTATTAATAGCATCTACTAAATCTTTTTTATCTTCTTTATATGTAACTCCATACCATTTCTCATCAGTATCAAGAACTTTTACAGATACTTTATTTTCTTCTATTCTTTTAAATACACTGTTTGGTATTAAAAACTCGCATTTATCTAAATCATCTTTATGTTTTTCAAAGAACTCTTTCATTTCATCTTCTAAATATTCAAATATAGAAGTATTAAAACCAAAGAAATTCATTGATACTAATGTATCAGGTGTTATTTCAAATGTTTTATCTTCATCTTCAAGTGGAGTTGCAATTATTTTACCATCTTTTTTCTCTATTGATGATTCAACTAATTTAGTTAAATAATTATCACTATTTTTAGAACATATTCCACGTTTAACAGAACCATTTTCACTCATTGTATTAATTGTCTTATATCCAATCATAGAATAATTTTTTTGATCATTATTTTTATCAAAAAACTCTTTCATTTTCTTATATGGATCAGCTCCATAAAAATCATCTGCATTTATAACCGTAAATGGTCCATCTACGTATTTTTTAGCTGCTAAAATAGCATGTGAAGTTCCCCATGGCTTAACTCTTGTACTTGGTACTTTAACACCTTCTGGTACGTCTTCTATCTTTTGAAATGCATATTCTACACTTATCTTAGACTCTATTCTTTTACCAATAGTTTCTCTAAATAAATCATAATTTTCTTCTTTTATGATAAAAACAACCTTATCATAACCTGCTCTTATTGCATCATATACTGAATAATCAAGTATAAATTCTCCATTTGGCCCTACTGGTTCTACTTGTTTTAATCCTCCAAATCTAGAACCCATTCCTGCTGCCATAATTACTAATGTCATATTATATTCTCTCCTTTTTAATTAATATTTTTTTATTCTTCTACCTTAAAATCTTCTTCTCCATTTTCAGTTAATATTTTATTTACATTTTCTTCTGCATTTTTTAATTTCAAAGAACATTCCTTAGCTAATTTCATAGCCTTAGTATACTTATCTATTGCATCGTCTAAGTCAACATCACCTTTTTCTAATTCTTCTACCATTTTTTCTAATTCATTTAGCTTATCTTCAAACTTTTCTTCTTTATTCATTGTATTTCTCTTCCTCCCCATTCTACAATTGTGAAACCTTGTCTTTGATTATTTTCTAACTTTTGCTCATTTACTTTTATAACTTTATCAATTGGTTTATATTCCATTAAAATTCTAATTAATGTATCAGGTTTCTTGCTAAAATCAATTGGTATTATTTTATTTAATTCTTTAGTAGTTTTAAATTTAATAAAGTTTAAATTGTTTTCTTCTAATCTTGGAAGCCAATACATTATAAATTCATTTGCTTCTCTTTCATTTAATCCCAAAATATTTAATTTTTCTTCTAAAAATTTGATTGTGTCCTCTTTTTTTACTATAAAGCCTTCATCTAACGGTTCATTTTTATATTTTATTTTAGCTTCATAATATAAAGCATAATAGTTTTTTTTAGTTTTATAATCAAATATATTTCCATTAGGTTCTACATTTAATTTCCATTCTCCCTTATATTTTGGATAAGTTGTAGTTAATAGATTGTCATCAGAAATTTTAACTGTTAAGTCGATATTTTTTGTTGGGTATATATAAATAATTGGTTTTTTAACCCACATTTCTTTTGGGTATATATAATCAAATAATTTTTCCTTAAATGTCATTCCAAAAAATAAAATAGCTAATATTAAAATGATAATATTTATTACTTTTTTGCCTTTTTTTATTAAAAGTATTATAGATGAAACAACATTTACTATTGAATTAATCATTATAATCCAATATAGAATATTAATTATATTTTCCAATTGCTTATAATTGCAGATAGTTGTTCTTGCTCTTACATCATATGTACATGAATTTGCATACAAATTTTCTAAAACACATAATAATATAAATAAAATTATATTTATTATAAATATTAATAAATTTACTTTCTTTAACTTTTTCATTTTATATTTACCACCTTAACATTTAAGATGCCATTAGAAATTGTAACGTCTAACATATCATCTTTATTTATATCATTTATGTTACTAATACATTTATTATCTTTTTTTACAATACTATATCCTCTTTTTAATGCACTCAAAGGATTTAATATTTCTAATTTTTCTATTAGATGATTAGTCTTTTTCATTTTATCTTCATACAAAATCGTAGGCTCTTTAAATACTATACTATTTAACACTATTTCTAACTTAGACTTATTTTTATACAAAATAGCATTCATACATGTATTAAATTTATCTATCAAGTTATCTAGCTTTTGTTCTTTTATTTCATACATACTAAGTGGATTTTTTAAGACGTAACTATCAGTTAATTTTTTTAGCCTTAACTTATTATTATCAAGTATTCTTTTAACTGAGTTTAAGTACCTTATTTTATAATTATCTATTTCAAGCAATAAATCAGTTAAAACAGGCACTGCTCTTTCTGCTGCACCAGTTGGAGTTTCAGCTCTTTTATCAGCTACAAAATCACATATTGTAAAGTCTATTTGATGCCCTACACCACTTATAATAGGTGTCTTACAACTAAATACCTTTCTAGCAACAACTTCTTCATTAAATGGCCATAAATCCTCGATAGAACCACCACCACGTCCAAGTATTATAACGTCTAAATTATAGTTATCAGCAATATCAAGTTTTTTAACAATATCATCTTTTGCAAGTTCTCCTTGAACCAAGCAAGGAAAAAGTATAGTCTTACAAATAGGAAATCTTCTTTTTATAGTAGATAGTATGTCTTTTACCGCAGCTCCAGTTGATGCTGTTACTATACCAACTCTCATAGGAATCTTAGGTATTTCTTTTTTATATTTTGGATCAAATAATCCTTCATCACCTAATTTTTTCTTTAGTTGTTCAAATGCAATATGTAAATTACCAACACCATCTTCTAACATATCTGATACATATATTTGGTAATTTCCAGTTGATTCAAATACACTTATTTTTCCTTTAACTAATACTTTCATTCCATCTTCTGGCATAAATTTTAATTTAGATGCATTAAAACTAAACATAATTGCATTTATACGTGATGTATCATCTTTTAAAGTAAAATAAAAATGTCCTCTAGTATGTGCTTTGAAGTTAGATATTTCTCCTTTTAAATATACATCTTGCAAGTATTTATCATTATCAAGTTTATATTTAATATATCTAGTAAGTGCAGTTACACTTAAATATTTATCAGACATAGATTCACCTACTTTTCTTATAGAACCATTGTATCATTTTTAATATTTATTATCAATTAAAAAAGATAAGAAATTACTTCTTATCTATATGTTATAAATGACTTATTTTTACTATCTCTTTTTTTATATTACCATCTTTATATAAAACGCCTGTTTCTATTAGTGCCTTTTGTGCTTTTTCTTTAGCTAATAAAGGATTAGTTACTGCTTCTTTTTCTAGTGCTTCAACGTATAATTTAAACTCTTTAATTCTATCACTATCAGATTTATATATTTTATTCATGTTATCACTTCCTATAAATTATTATATCAGATAAACTTGATTATTAGAAACATTTTATGTATTATATCTTTGGTGATAAAAATGAATGAAGAAAACTTAATTACTTATTATAATAAATTTAACGAGGACAAAAGATTAACTCATAGACATGGAATAGTTGAATTTAATACTACTATAAAATACGTATTGGATATTTTAAAAACGCTTGATAATCCTAAAATAATAGATGTAGGTGCTGGAACCGGTAAATACTCTATATACTTAAATGATTTAGGATATGATGTTACTGCAGTAGAACTTGTTAAGCATAATTTAATGACGTTAAAATCTAAAAATAAAGACATAAAATCATATCTTGGTAATGCTACTAATTTATCTAAGTTTAGTGATAATTCATTTGATATGGTACTTTTATTTGGCCCATTATACCATTTAATAACAACAGAAGAAAAGTTAAAAGCCTTAAAGGAAGCTAAAAGGATAGTAAAAAATGGTGGTTATATTTTAATTAGTTATTACATGAATGAATATGCTATTATTACCCATGGTTTTAAAGATAATAACATACTATCTGCCATTAAGAATAATGAGGTAGATAATAGCTTTCACATAACACCTAAAAAAACTGACTTATATAGTATGGTAAGATTAGAAGACATAAACTACTTAAAAGATGAATTAAATCTTACAAGGGTAAAAATACTTTCTCAAGATGGACCTTCTGATTATATAAGAAAAGTAATTAATAAAATGGATGATGAAACATTTAATATTTATTTAAAATATCATTTATCTACTTGTGAAAGACGAGAGTTACTTGGAGCATCATCCCATGTACTTGATATACTAAAAAAAGATATGTAAATTTATTATTTACACATCTTTTTTATTTTTTCTTCTTTTATATTGTAGTCTTTACTATCTACAAAATGCTCTTGAATAAGCGTTTTATTATAACCACTTGATAAAGGTACATCTATGTATTTATATTCTTTTAAACTCTTAAATTTAGAATCTTCATTTTTATATTCAAATCTATATTTCTTTGATGTAAGAACTCCTTTTTTTAATAGATCAGTTGTTACATCTACATTATTATCATTTAGTTCATCAGATAATAAGTCTAATGATAAAGTTGCGGTATATACTGCATTTTCATAATATATTTCTTTTGTTAAATATGCAACAAGTGCATCTGCTAATACTAAAGCTATTAATACTTTTGCAAAATAAGCTTTAATATCTTCAGTTGGTAAAAGTATAGCCATTGGAGATACAATACATAAACCAATAGTATTTCCTTTTAATAATTTTTTAAAATTTTTTATAATATTATATCCATGATTTGATTCATATATTTTATTTACCAAATCATAATTAATCTTAATATTCATATAATCACCCCATCAGTTGTTAATTATACATTATTATACAAGATTATACAAACTTTAGCTAAAGAAAAAAGATACAAACTTTCTTGTATCTTTATTTAATAAGATTAATTAATAGTAACATCCACATAGAAAATTGTGCTTGCATTCTTTTGCTTCCTTCAAAAAGCGCAACTACTTTATCACTAAAAGTAACTATCCAAGCTTCTTTTGACTTAGGAGCAATAGGAGACATAGGAAACATATGTGATTCTATTATGTTCTGTTCTTTTTCATTTACTCCGAAGAAAGTAATTGCATTTTCCTTAGCCATCATAGGATGATTAATAAACATCTTAGTAGATGACATAATATTTTTATCATCCCTTACTAAGAAAAAGTCATGTAATGCACCTGCTCTTATTGTAGAAGTTGTATCACATCCTAATATATTAGCTATTTTATAAGCTAAATATGAAACTCTTAATGAATGATTAAACCTAGTATCTCCATGATGAACAATGGACTTAGTTTTAATAAATTCCTTATGAGTAAGTATTGGAGATGCAACACTCATAAATTTTTTATCTTTATATATTTTACTCATTAAACTCAATGTAATCATGCCTTCCTATATAATACATTATATTCTTTTAAAAAATAACATATTAATTGAAACGTTTATTAAAACGCCTTAGTAATAATATCATATATCGCACCTAAAGTAAATAATACAATTGTATGTATGTAAAAAAGTAGCTGCTAAAGCTACTTTTATATAGTTATTTCTTATAATCACAAGCACTACATTTTATATTACCATCTTTATCAGTAACTAACAAGCTATTACACTCTGGGCATAATTCTCCTGTAGGTTTATCCCAAACAGCCACTTTACACTTAGGAAAATTACCACAACCATAAAATATTTTTCCTTTTTTTGTTTTTCTTTCTACAATCTTACCACCACATTTAGGACAATTACATACTTCTGTTAATGGTGCTTTTTCCTTTTTCTTTATATATTTACACTCAGGGTATCCAGAACAAGCCTCAAACTTTCCATAGCGTCCATTTTTAATAACCATAGCCTTACCACATAGTGGACACTTTTCACCTGTTTCTTCGTCCTCTTTTTTCTCCATTTTATCAAAGGCATTTTCTACTTCAGGTTCAAATGTTTTATAAAAAG
>JALEND010000013.1 GCA_022768045.1 Mycoplasmatota bacterium
TCTAATAATCCTCCAAATATTAATCCTATTACCATTACAAAACATATAGCACTTATTAAAAGTGACATCTTCTTTAAATTACTATCTGCTAGTTTTGGTCTTCCAACTCTTAGCTTTTCCTTTTTCTTAAACATGTTTATAGTCTCCTATTTTTATATATTTTACTTTTTTTATAATACCATATTACCATCTTCTCAGTCAATTATTTCTCAAGCTTGTATACAACAAAAAAAGTTAGAAAAAACTTCTAACTTTTCTTTCTACTAAGCACTTTTTTTAGAATCAAATTTCTTTCTTTCTTCTGTGTTTAGTATTCTCTTTCTTAATCTAAAGTTCTCAGGAGTTACCTCAACTAACTCATCTGAATTAATATAATCTAAACATCTTTCTAGTGTAAATATTCTAGGTCTTTTTAATACAACAGTATGATCTTTACCAGCACTTCTTGTATTTGTTTTTTCTTTTTGTTTAACAACGTTTACTGCTAAGTCATTTTCACGAGCATTTTCACCAACTATCATACCTTCGTATACTTCAACTCCAGGTTCAATAAACATTACACCACGATCTTCTAATTGTCCTAAACCATAAGCTGTTGATTTACCATTTTCCATAGAAACCAAAACACCAAGTTTTCTTTCTCCTACTAGTGCATCAGCAACTGGCATATATTCTCTAAATGTATGATTTATTATACCATATCCCTTAGTCATAGTCATAAAATCAGTCATAAATCCAATTAATCCACGAGATGGAATAATATATATTAATCTAACTTGATTTTGATGATTAGTCATACTAATCATATTAGCTCCTCTTGTACCTAAAGCTTCTATTACAGGTCCTACGTTTTCTTCTGGTATTTCTAATTGTAAATCCTCATATGGTTCACACTTAACACCATCAATTTCTTTTATAATAACTTCTGGTTTAGATACTTGAAGTTCATACCCTTCTCTTCTCATGTTTTCTATTAATATAGATAAATGAAGTTCTCCACGTCCAGATACTATCCAACTTTCAGCATCATTTACTCTAACTCTTAATGATACATCTCTTTGTGTTTCTTTATTTAGTCTTTCTTCTAACTTTCTTGCTGTAACAAACTTTCCTTCACGACCTGCAAAAGGAGATGTATTAACACCAAATGTCATTTGAAGTGTTGGCTCATCTATTCTTAAAATTGGTAATGCTTCTTCTTTTGATACATCACATACTGTTTCACCAACTGATATATCAGGTAGTCCTGCTATTGCAACAATTTCACCAGCATGAGCTTCTTTTATTTCAATTCTCTTAAGCCCTAAGAAACCAAATAATTTTTGTATTCTAAATTGTTTAATTGAACCATCTAATCTAACACAAGACACCATTTCATTTTCTTTTATAGTACCACGAGAAACACGTCCAATACCTATTCTTCCTACATAATCATTATAATCTAATAAAGCAGGTTGAAATTGAAGTGGTGATTTTCTATCCATTTCTGGAGCTGGAATATTTTTTAAAATTGTATCTAAAACTGGTTCCATAGTATGTTTTTGAGTAGATACATCTTTATCTAACGAAGAAGTACCATTTAATGCAGATACATAAACTACTGGGAAATCTAATTGATCATCATCTGCACCTAACTCTATAAATAACTCAAGCACCTCATCTAATACTTCATCTATTCTAGTAGAAGGTTTATCAACTTTATTTATAGCAACTATTGGTTTTAAACCTGAAGCTAAAGCTTTTTTAAGTACAAACCTAGTTTGTGGCATAGTACCTTCATAAGCATCTACTACTAAAAGTACACCATCTACCATGTGCATTATTCTTTCTACTTCTCCTCCAAAGTCAGCATGCCCTGGAGTATCTAAAATATTTATTTTAGTATTTTTATAATGAATTGCTGTTGTCTTAGCAAGTATTGTAATACCTCTTTCTCTTTCAATATCATTAGAGTCCATTGCTCTTTCACTTACTTCTTCATTTTCTCTAAAAGTACCAGATTGTTTTAATAATTCATCTACTAACGTAGTTTTACCATGGTCAACATGGGCAATTATAGCAACATTTCTTATTTCCATATATATACACCTCTTTTTTTATAACTTTTTAATTATAGCACAAATAAATAAAAAAAGTAAATAAAATTAATTATTTACTTAAAGTACTAGTTTTTATATTATATTTATCAGCTATTTCCTTAGTAGTATTAACTGTTACATTATAATCTCCTGGATAAATTAAACTAATATTCATATTATTTTGCTTTGCCATATCACTTGCTAGAGCATTTGGTGTTGCATAAATCTCTCCTAAGACTGGATTATCCATCATTAATTCTCTTGCAATAACAATTAAATTATCGCCTGGCTTAATAGTAAAACTAAAATTCATAGAAAAATCTTTTTTATTAACATAATTATAGTCATCAACTTTTTCCATGTTATAATCTGTGTTTTTAGCTTCTAAACTTACAGTATCTCCCACTTGTTTTTCTGAAAAAGAATTATTATAAGCTTTATCATTTCCTTTAACTTTTAATTCATCTTCTTTTATATCTAATCTTTTAGCTACATCATTTTTACAATTATCACCAGATACTAAAATATAATCAAAAGATATAGCATATTTAAAATCATCTAATTCAACAGATGATGATACTGATGGTGTATCTAATTCACCCTTAACATTAGAATCTTTTGAACAAGCAGAACCAACCCCAACTAAAGTGCCTGCTATTAATACAACTGTAAGAATTAACTTCCCAAATTTCTTAGTTTTCTTAATCTTACTATCTTTATGAATTTTAAACTTTTTCTTAATTTCAGAATCAACGTATTCTTTATTTCTTAATTCTTCTGTATTTTCTATTTCTTCATTGTTAAGTGCTCTATTTAAAGAATCATCTTTCTTATAAAAATCATCTACTCTAAAATTATTTGAATAAATACCTAAATTACTATTTTGCTCTTTTAAAAATTTATTATTTAAATTTGCAACGTAAGTTAGGTAAGAAGAATTAAGTACATTTCTCTCTTCTCTTGATAATTCATCTCTTCTTTTTTTTACACTTTCAAATACATTGCCAACATACTCAAAATCATTAATCTTATTTTCATCAAATTCTATTTCTAACTTATCTGCTGCTAATTTTAATATTTCTTTTAAATTATTACTCATACTAACCTCCTAGTATAATACTATTATAATAATATCAATGCTTTCATAAATTGTCAAATTTTTATAAAACAAGGTGTTAAGTAAAAAGAAAATAATAATTATTTACTTACTATTTTCTTTTTGTTTTTATTATAATAAACAATACCAATAATTAATAACATTATTATAAATATTGCTGATACACATATTATTAAGTTTAAATTACTATTTAATTTCTTATTTTCTTTTAAAATAGCACTATCTTTATAATCATTAATTTTATTACTAGTTATATTATAAACACTTAACTCATCTACATAAAATTTTAATCTATTATCTATTTTCTTTACATTTTCTGCTATTAAACTAAATTTATCATCTTTATTATATTTATAAATAAATGAATTATCATCTATCTTCAAATTTTTAACATTCATGTCAACAAGAATCTTAAATGGTAAAGACTTGCTTTCTTTAAATTTTAAGACAACACCTTCTTTTATCTTTTTACCATCAGATTCTTTTATTTCATAATCTAAGTTTATACCACTCATATTATCAGGTATATCTTCATGTTTTATAGTAAATGTTATATCTTTATTTTTTATAATAAGATCTTTAGAAGTTTTCTTTGCAGTATCAAGAACTACCTTATTTACATCTGTATCAGTAATTTCTAAATCTTTGTTTTCTTCCTTCTTTTCCTTTTTATTATCTTTAGCTTTTACAGTGTATTTTTTCTTATTATTAGAATTGCTTATCTTTATGTTAGATTTTTTAACTTCAGTATTATCTATTTTCTTAACATTAACAATTTCATATGTTGCAACTACATCACTATCATTTAAAATTATTAACTTATTACCTTCTACTTTTGATGTTACATTTGTTAAACCTTCTACTAATACTTTTGATGCATCAAATAAACTATTATTAGCATCTATCTTATTATTTTTATTATCAACTTTATATACATTACTTTTAACATCATATACTAATATATTTCCTTCATAGAAAGTGTTACTTTCTTTCATTTCAATTTCATTACAATTATCATTATCACTAAAATCACAACTAAGCATTTTATCCACAACATCACTATCATAAGTTATTATACTATCACTTGATATAGATATTTTTGATGAACCTATTTTTTTTGCATTTATAACACCATCTTTAAAATCTACTACATCATTATTAGAAAAACTATAAGTATAAGTTTTAGAATTATTAAGCTTAATTATATCATTAAACCTAATAGAACTATTATTTAATAAGTATACTTTTTGAATTAAGTTATTTTGAAGAGTTAATAATTCTAAACTATCTAAACTACTTAAATCAACTGATTTAAGTTTATTATTATGTAGTAGCAAAAACGATAAATTATTTTCAGTAGAAAATTTTATACTACTAATACTATTATTTTCAGCATATAAAGAATTTAAATTTGGCATCATACTTAAGTCTAATAAACCTGATATATTATTATTAAATAATATAAGATCACTTAAACCCTTTAATTTACTAATACCAGTTACATCAGAAATATTAAGATTATTTGCAAATAATCTATCTACACTACTTAATTCTTCATCAGATAATACATATCTATATTTTAAATCTTCTATGCTATCAAGATTATAATAACCAACTAAAACAGCATCATATAAATTCTTATCCTTAAAACCAGCTTTTAAGTATGCATTATCATCATTTTCTTTTTTATTTAACAAAGTATATGTATCTACCTTTTTGTTAGTTTCAGAATTATATATATCTAAATTACCATCATCATTTATTTCGGTTTTATAATTCCAAGCTCCAGTATAAATATACCTTTTAGCATCATATAAAGAGTCACCTTTTAAATCAATTGTTCTATTTTTTTCATCTATAATATAAGTATCTTTTTTATTATAATCTAATGATAATTTATAATTAACATAATTAGTTATTTTGAAAGTATCTACCACTTTTCCACTTTTTCTTAGTTTTATTATTAAATTATCATTTTTTCTTTCAATGTCATATATTCCATAAGGTCTAATACTAAGATATGGATCAGATGTTACACTACTTATCAATTCTCCATTTAAGTTAATTTCCTTTTTCTTTAAATCAACATTAAACTTGGTAGTTTTAAGCTTATATATAACTGTATAAGTATCAACTATTTTCTGGTTACCATCTAATACATATACTTTATTTTCATCATCTTTTAAAGTATAAGATGATGGTTGTATATAAATGTAATCTAACCAAAAATAATTTGTATCATCATCTATTTCTTTATTTGCTTCATCAATAGTATAATCACTACTAGATAACTTATAAAGTCTATAATTAACTATTTTATATGTATCTATAACATTTTTATTTTCATCTAATATATTCAATTTATCATCTACAATTGATTTAGTATAACTAGTTTCACCTTGAGTTAAAGTTATATTAGAATTTGCATTACTTAACAAATCATTATTTAAATCTATTGTTTTATCTTCATCATTTATAGTATACTTACTACTTTTTAGTTTATATAATGAGTAATTTTGAATTGTATATATTCCGTACACTTTTTTTTGATCATTTGACGAATAAATTTCCACTTTATCTTCAGACAATCTTTGTGATGCAAAATTTGGTTCTTGTTTAACGTTATATATTACATTTGATAAAAAATCTTCTTTAGCATCAATTATTAAATTCTCGTTATCTATATTATATTTATCACTTTTTAATTCTACAAAATCTATCCAATCTACGTAACTAAAAGTAACTGAATCACTTATTTTAAAATTATACCTTAGTTTTACTTGACCTACCTTTTTCTTAACTACCTTATCTCCAACTATTTCTCCTACCCCTTCTGACGTAGATGAATCATAAACAAATTCAACAGTTGTATCATTTGGATAAGCTGTTATAATTTTACTTTTATCAATATCATACTCTGTATCCTTACCAAATTTTCCATATACCTGATTTTTAGGAAAATCAGGATAATAAAAATCAGTTAATTTTGTATTATTACTTAAATCAATTTTTTCTATGCTTGTATGATTAAGATTTAGGGTATTAAGATTAGGTAACCCTGATAAATTAATACTCTTTAATTTTGAATCACCATAAAGATATAATGATTTTAACTTTTCTGAATAATTTGGCAAATCTAAATTTTCAAGTGAATAATTATTATATGCATCCAAACTTTCAAGATTACTGCAGTTAGAAAGATTTAAACTAACTAAACTAGAATGTGAACTTCTTAAGTTTTCTAAATTTACGTTTTTAGATAAATCTAGACTCATTAATTTATTATAATCAATGAACAATGTCTTTAATTTAGAGTTATTTGATAAGTCCAAGTTTGTTAGCTTTGTCTTTTCTAAATGCAAACTCTCTAGATTAACATTTTTACTTAAATCTACTGATGATAGGTTACTTTCATGATCATCATCTCCGCTTAAATCTAAACTTTTTAGATTGATATTGTTTCTTAAATCTATTTCTTCTATTTTATTACCAGACAAATCTAATGTTTGTAAACTTAGATTATTTGATAAATCTATATTTGTTATATTATTAGAATAAAGATTCAAATCCGTTAATTTAACATTATTACTTAAATCTATATTTGTTATATTATTAGAATAAAGATTCAAATCCGTTAATTTAACATTATTACTTAAATCTATATTTGTTAATTGATTAGAATATAAATAAAGATTGGTTAAATTAACATTACTGCTTAAATCTATATTTGATATTTTATTATTACTTAAATCTAAACTTTCTAAATTAACAAATTTGCTTAAGTCTATGTCAGTTAATCCAAGTGATAATCCTAAATTTGTTAATTTTAAATTATTACTTAAGTCCAAATTTGATAAATTATCATCACTTAATGTTAGATAAGTCAAGTTAGGATTACTACTTAAATCTATACTAGATAGTCCTTTGTTTGACAAAAACAAAAAGTTCAAATTAGGGTTATTAGATAAATCTATTTCTGTTAATCTGCTATATGATAATGTCAAACTTCTTAATTTTTTATTTTTACTTAAATCTATACTATGTAAATATCCATATATATTAAGAACATCTAAATTAGTTAAATACTGTATTCCATTTGGGTCATACGACTTTAAATCATTAATATAAACGCTTGTTATTTCATTTAAGTCTTCCTTTGTTATAGTACTACAATATGAACTATTATTAAATTTGTAATTCCCACTAACCTGTGCAGCTGAAAGTACCGCACTAAAAAACTTAGTATCTTTAAATCCATCAGGATTTGTTTCCTCATTATACATTAATTCTTCTGGAATAGATGTACATAAATTTGTATTTACACTTCCCTTTAATTTACTTGTATTTGGTATTATATTTAATTCATAAGCTCCTATAAAAAGTAATGCTACAGAAAAAATTACGCATACCAAACTTACTATTAAACTTTCTTTTTTTAGTTTTGTATCAGCGAGTTTTGGCCTTCCTACTTTATTTTTTACTTCTTTTTTCTTAAACATATTATCACCACTTATTCTCTTACTATCTTATACCTTTATAATATCATTATATTTTTAATTTATCAAGAAAAAAGAAGCGTATTATTACACTTCTTGAACTACTGTTATTACCATAGGTCTACATTCTGTTTCTTCATATAGATATGAACTTAGACGTTCTCTTATACCAGTTTTTATTTTATTATACTCAACATAATTTTTAGATATGTTTTCTTCTATAACTTCTAATGATATACGTTTCATCTCTTCTATTAATTCAGTACTTTCTTTAACGTATATAAATCCTCTTGTTAAAACCTCTGGTTTTGCTAATATTTCCTTAGTTTTTTTATCTAACGTAGCACAAATTATTACTATACCATTATCAGATAAAACTTCTCTATCTTTTAATACTAAACCTGATGCATCTTGATAAGAATTACCATCTATTAATATATCATCAGTTTTTACATGATCAAATGATTCATCTAACTTACCATTAGTAATTGATATAACATCACCATTTTGTTTTAATAAAATATTTTCTTTTGGCATACCAATATGACTTGCAGCATTAGCGTTTTTAATCATATGTCTATATTCACCTATAACAGGAACATAATACTTAGGATTAATTAAATCAAGCATTAGCATAATATCTTCACTAGATGCATGATGAAGTAAATTATCTTTTTTAGACATAGTTATTACATTAACACCACACTTAGATATATCATCTACCACTTTAATTGCTAACTTTTCATTATAATCATTTATAGGTTCCATTAATAAAACAGTATCAGTTGGTTTAATTTTAACATACTTATCATATCCATTTATTATTCTATTTAAATGCATAAATGGTTTTTCTCTTTCATTAGAAATTAATATAACTGCATCTTTATCATCTATGTTACTTAAATCTCCAATCCTAGATTTATCAAAATTAACTAATTTACTGTCTAACATATCATTTATTATATTTTGAAGTTTATGTCCCATAACAACTATTCTTCTAGTTGTTTTAGAAACCTCATTAAATAACTCTTCTATTCTTGATACATGTGCAGTAAATACTGTAACTATAAGTCTGTTATCTGTTTTAGAAAGTGTATTTCTAATTAGTTTTGAAATACGATTCTTAGGAGATGTATAACCTATTTTATCAGCATACATTGATTCTCCAAGCATGCATAAAACACCTTGTTTACCTATATATGCTAACTTACCAATATCAGCTTTATAAGGTCCTAACATAGTTGCATCAAAAACATAATTTCCTGTGTAAAAGATTGTTCCATCATGAGTATTTAAAGCATACCCAACATTATCAGGTACAGAATGTGTAAGTCTTACTGGAAATACACTATTTTTACCAAAACTTATTTTCTTATATGGATCAATTGTTATTATATTTTTAAATTTGATACCTGACTCTTCTAATTCTTTTTTTAATACCTTTGCACTAAAACCTGTTAAATATACCTTTAATGAAGGTATTTCCTTTACTATATCACATACTGCTCCCATGTTTTTCTCATGACAATGTGTTATAAAAAGTCCTTTTACATGCTTTATATTTTCTTTTATATAATCAAAATTAGGGATTACATAATCAACTCCTAATAAATTATCACTAGCAAATTTTAATCCGGCATCAAAAATGAAAATATCAGCATCAACCTTAACAACATACATATTCTTTCCTTCTTCGTTAAGGCCACCTAATGCAAATATCTTAATCTTACTCATTTATATTTTTCTCCTTTCTTTAAATTAAGCTAGATAATTATAGCATATTTTAAAAAAAATATCTAGAGTGCTAAAAAACGGTTTAACAAATTAATAACCCATTATTTTTATCCTATTAATTTTTTGTTTTCTTTTTCTAATTCTTTTAAGCTTTTTTCTGGAGTAGGAAGATTTTCAGGCATAGTTCCACCATTTTTGGCAATTACTTCTCTAATATTTTTTCCAATATTATAATGCATTTCATTAGCATCATTTTCACTAGATATATTATCTCTTTTTAATTTTGATTCAGTTTGAGTTATACGAAAAAGGTTGGCCGCTAATTCTTCACTTCCCATATTATCTAGAATGTCTTCTCTATATCTTAATTTCTTTCTTTTTGCGATATCATTTGCAGTTTCACCATTATATAATCCTTTATATCCAGCATTATGAAATTTATCAAAGTTTCTAACACCTACATTCCTTGCAACCATATTTAAAGAGTAATTTCCTTTTCTAGTTAGGTTTCTTTGATAAAACCTTTTTTCATCTTCAGTAAGTTTATCATACTCTTTTTCTGATAATTCTTGTTTTCTGGTTTGAATTGCAAAATAAGTTTGAGCAAGTGCAATAACCTTCATATGTGAATCGCCATTTTGGGCAATTAAATAACACGCATAACGAGATAACTTATAATCTTTTATATTTCTTGTTCCTCCTTTTCCATGTTGTATCAATTTGTCCACTTGGACAAATTGATCATTTGCATTTATATTTGAATTATTACATGCAGTAATTGCTTTATTAATTATACCATCAAACTTTCTCCATTCCTTATATTTAAAAGCAATTTGCAATTCTCTAGCACGCCAATATTCATTACCTTCTTCATCTATATGTTTTATATCCTCAAACATTTTTTCTGTATATTCTTTTAGTTCGTTCATAATCTTTCTCCTTTTTTAGTTTTATATAATAAAATTCAAAACCTAAAAAAAGTGTCGTTTTATGACACTTAAAAGAATATAAAAATAAGTTAATAACACATAATCATTAACTTATTTTTGCTATAAAGTTTTTCTTTTTTCCTCTTTTAATAACTAAAATACTCCCTTCTATTGCTATATCTTTTGTAATTAACATTTCTTCATCATATACTTTATCTCCGTTAATAGTTATAGATCCTGCTTTTAAGAATTCTCTTGCTTCTCTTTTACTAGAACATACATTATTTTCTATTAACATATCGATTAATTTAACATTTTCATCTATGTTAAATGAAGGTACATCTTTAAATCCCATTTCTATTTCTTCTTTAGTTAAATTCTTTACATTTCCACCAAATAGAGCTTCACTTATTTTAACTGCTTTCTCATATTCTTCTTTTCCATGAAGATCAGTTATTACTTCTCTTGCAAGAGCTTTATGAGCTTCTCTTAAATGTGGATTTTCTAAATGTTTCTTTTCTATTTCTTCTATTTCTTCTTTACTTAAGAATGTTAGTTTCTTTAAATACTCAATAATCATAGAATCTTCTAAGTTTATTAAGTATTGATATAATTCATAAGAAGATGTTTTATTTTTATCTAACCATAGTGCATTACCTTCTGTTTTACCAAATTTAACACCATTAGAATCAGTTACAAGAGGCATTGTCATTCCATATAACTCAGTATTATTTCTTTTTCTTGCAAGTTCAATACCTGTTGTAATATTACCCCATTGATCAGAACCTGCAACTTGTAATGTTACTCCTTTTGCTTCATTCAAATGAACAAAATCTAATCCTTGAATAATTGTGTATGCAAATTCACAGAACGTAATACCAGATTCTAATCTTCTATTAATTATATCTTTAGATAACATGTAATTAACGTTAATATATTTACCATAATCTCTTAAAAAACTTATAGTATCTATGTCTTTTATCCAATCATAATTATTTACAACCTCAAAACCAAATATTTTTTTAGCTTGATTTGTTAATCCTTCTACGTTTTTTAAAACTTCTTCTCTTGTTATCATTTGTCTTTCTTTAGAAGGCTTTGGATCTCCAATAAGGCCAGTTCCTCCTCCAATTAAAAGAATTGGTTTATGTCCGTATTTTGCTAAACGTTTTGCAATTAAAAATGATGAATAATGACCTATGTGCATAGAATCTGCAGTTGGGTCTGTTCCTATGTAAAAAGTCAACTTTTCATTGTTTAATTTATCTTCTAAATCAGGACTTGATATATCTTTTATTAAACCTCTCCATTTTAAATCTTCAAATAATGTCATAATAATTCTCCCTCCAATAAAAATAAAAAAGTTCATCCTAATTAAAGGATGAACTTAAAAAGTCCACGGTACCACCTTTATTCTAGATAAATATCTAGCACTCAAGTTAAGTTAACGCCTATATTACGTTTTAGCTCCAGAGTCGTAAATTCCTTCATCACTAACAATAATATTCTATTAAATTATTGTTAATTTGTCAAACCTTTTAGGTAGACGTTTTATTTTTTCTTAAAACATATTCTAATGAATTATTATTAAATTTACTTGAAATCTCATTTAAAACTAAGTCTGATAAATGAGGCATAGACTTTCTTATATAATTTAATTCTTCTTCTCCTACTAAAAAATAATTAGCTCTATTAATTAAACCTGACTCATCATATAAGTTATTTCTAATTAAAATAGCAGTATGATTAAACTTATTATTAAGCATAATGGATGAACCAGGATAAAAAGATAACATTATATCACAAAAGTCAGGGCTATAAACTCTTAATATATCATTTACATCACCTTTATAACACTTAAGATTATTTTCAAGTATTACATCTTCTAAGGCAACTTTAATATCATTTATTTTATCAACTACATTTTCCATAATTATCACCTAATATATATTATTCAAATCAAAAAAACTAGTTCTTTTAAACTAGTTTTAATATATCTTTAAAATAAGATTCAAACATACTTTTAATAATAAATAGCTCTTCATAAAGCATATCTTTTTTTTCTATGTACTTTGTGTATAATGGTATTAAATTAAGTTCTTTATAAAGTTCATTTATTTTTTCTTTTACCTCTTTATCATGAGTATTAACCTCTATTTTTTGAAGTCTTTTTATTTCTTTTATAATTTCCATAATATGTTTATTAGACTTTACTTTTTCTTTCAATAAAACATAATCTTTATAATAATTGGTATTTTCTACTAAATCAAATAGCTCATCTATTTTTATATCTATATTATTCATCTATTGTACCATCTAAGCTCCAAGTCTTTGCATCTTCTATTTTTACATTTATTATTTGACCTATGTACTTCTTATCTGCTTTTACATTAACTAATTTCATGGTATCAGTATAACCTGCTAACATACTATTATCTTTTTCACTAACACTTTCTACTAATACTTTAACTGTTTTTCCAACATATTTATCATTAGCTTCTTTTGCGTATTTATTAATAACATCATTTAGTCTATATAATCTTTTTTCCTTTTCTTCTTTAGATACATTATCAACCATCTTTGCCGCTGGAGTACCTTCTCTTGGAGAATAAATAAACGTAAATGCAGAATCAAATTTACATTCTTCTGCTAAGGATAAAGTTTCTTCAAAATCTTTTTCATCTTCCCCTGGAAATCCTACTATTATATCCGTTGTAATAGACGCATCACTTCCAAGTTTATTTCTTATCTTTTTATATAACTCTAAATAAGACTCTTTAGAATAACGTCTTCCCATTAATTTAAGTATTTTAGATGAACCAGACTGAACAGGTAAATGAATATAATTACAGATGTTATCATATTTAGCAATTACATCAATCATTTTATCAGTAAAATCCCAAGGATGAGAGGTTACAAATCTTACTCTATCAATTCCAGTTTTAGCAACATCTTCAAGTAAGTTTTCCATTTTATAATCTTTTTCCTTAAAATCTTTACCATACGCATTAACATTTTGTCCTAGTAAAGTTACTTCTTTATATCCATCTTTTACTAAGTTCTTTACCTCATCAATTATGTCTTCTGGCATTCTACTTCTTTGTTTACCTCTAGTATAAGGAACTATGCAATATGTACAAAACTTATCACATCCATACATGATATTTACCCAAGCCTTATACTTAGAATCTCTTTTAGATGGTAAACCTTCTATAACATTTCCTTCATTAGACCATACATTAACTTCAAGTTTTTTACTCTTAGTATGTTCTTTTAAAATTTCAGGCAATTTATGAATGTTATGTGTACCAAATACAAAGTCCATCCATTTATATTTATCAATTATCTCATTTACAACACTTTCCTCTTGAGACATACAACCTGCAAGACCTACCATTAAATTAGTTTTTTCTTGTTTTAAATGTTTTATTCTACCAAGCATACCAAATGTTTTATTATGAGCATTTTCTCTTATAGCACACGTATTTAAAATAATTAAGTCAGCATCTTCATAATAATCTGTTTTAGTAAACTTCATATCTTCTAGTATTGCAGATATAACCTCACTATCATGTTCATTCATTTGACATCCATAAGTTTTTACAAAATACTTTTTATTCTTACCATAATCTTTCATATCATCTGGTATGTTATATTCATTTTTTAGTATTTTTATTTCCTCTTTAGTTCTTTTTTTAGCTTCTTTAAAATCTGGTATTTTCATTACTCCACCTTCTTTTCTTCAAGATTATAACATAAAAACACCTTATTTTATAGGTGTTTTTAATTCTTTTAAATCATATTCTGTATAATTTTTAGAAACTTTAATACATTCTTCTTTTATTTTTCTTTTTAAGTAATCATATAAAGAAGCTTTAATATTTTTTTCATAGTAATCATCAATAAAACTATTTAACTTACTATCAACGTATCTTTTAAGTGTTAAAAGAGAAAGAGAATTTTCATACTCTATAAGTATTTCATCAATATCTAGTTTTTTTAAAGCTAAAACTATTTCTTCTTTATTATATTCTTTAGCATCCGATTCTTCTTTTATTTTACTCTTATTTTTAAATAAGCCATTTAATCTAGTTATTAAATATGAAGATATATGTCTTTTACTTTTTCCATTTATATATGCATCAACATATTTATAATAAAATTTTTCTATGTAACGTTTTAATTCTTCTTCACTTACATTTATTTCATCCTTATATGATATATACATATAATCTATTAAATAAGAATAATAATTAACTAAAATATCTTTATTAACAGTTTCTTTATTATTCCTTTTATCTAATTCAGCTTTAACTATTTCTTTTACTTTAGACTTTATACTATTATCTAAGTTATTATCATAATTACTAGTTTTAGAACCCTTTACCAATTCTTTTATAACTAATTCATTAAATGTATCTAAACTCATATAACACTTAACTTCTTCATACTTATAATTATACTTTTTTAAATAATGTTTTTTTACACTGTTAGGTAATCCTATTTTTTTAATACAATAATATATTAAATCTTTCTCTGTTTTATATGCAAATAATTTTATATCAATATAATGATTAATTTCTAACGATACAGAACTTTTACAATCAGAAAAATTATAATTATTTATTATATTACTTACATCATACTCTACTAATTTCTTAACATCAGAAGTCTTTAATATTTTAAGATTTATTTTATTTATAATTTCATTATATTCTTTTTCTATATAATGTTTTTTTATTCTTTCAGGATCTGTTACAATTAACTCA
>JALEND010000028.1 GCA_022768045.1 Mycoplasmatota bacterium
GAATTACATATTATATTTTCTACAATACCTTTTTACGAAGAATATAATGATGAAGGCAAAGTTGACAAATTAGTAGCTTATCTTAATGATGAAGAATTAGCTGATAGTATAACTGATGATATTAAATTTGATAAAAATACAAATGAAGATGAATTATTTAGAAAATATAAAATTACAAATGAAGATGAATTATTTGAAAAATATAAAGATAAACTACCAAAGTATGAGTTTGTTTTAACGAAAAAAGATGGTTCATATATTTACAAATCATTCAGTGAAGTAAAATAATATTAAGAAGGCTTAAATAAGTCTTCTTTTTTTGTTATAATTAAATTGGAGGTATATTGATATGTATATAAATGTTTTAATTGAAACAAAGGTAAAATCTAATGATATGACTTTTACATATCATGTACCAGATGATATGTTAGATGATAATATTATTGGTAAAAGAGTTTTAGTTCCTTTTTCAAATAGGGTAATAGAGGGTTTTGTAATTAAGTATTCTAGTAAACCAGAGGATTATTTAGTAAAGGATATAATAAAAATTATAGATGATGAACCTGTTTTAAATGAGGAATTATTAAACCTTGGAAAAGTAATGAGTCAAAAGTATTTATGCTCGCTTATATATGCTTATCAGGCAATGCTTCCTAAAGCTTTAAAAGCTAATCATAAGTCTAGTAAGAAATATTTAACTAAGACATATGTTATGTTAAATAATAAAGATATAAATATAAATGATATAAAAATAAAGTCTCAAAGAGAAATAATAGAGTTATTAAAAAATAATAAAGAGGTTTTAAAAAGTGAGATTAAAAGTAAATCTTCTTTAAAAAAATTAATTGATAATAATATAATTAAGGAGTTTGAAAAAGAGGTTTATAGAGAAGTTGTAACTAGTTTAGATGAAAGAAGTATTAAACTTACTGATAAACAAAAAGATGTATCTTCAAAAATAAAATCTAGTTTAGGTAAATCTTCTACTACCTTACTTTATGGAGTAACAGGTAGTGGTAAAACAGAAGTTTATATAGATGTCTTAAAAGAGGTTATTAAAAGAGGTGAAGATGCTATTGTACTTGTTCCCGAAATTAGTTTAACTCCTCAAATAACAGCTAGATTTAAGGGTATATTTAAAGATAATATAGCAATTCTTCATTCTTCTTTATCTGATGGTGAAAGATTTGATGAGTTTAGAAAGATCAAAAGGGGTGAGGTTAATATTGTAATAGGTGCTAGGTCTGCTATTTTTGCTCCTTTAAAGAACATAGGTATAATAATAATAGATGAGGAACATTCTGAAAGTTATAAACAGGAAAATAATCCTAGGTATAATACTTTAGACATTGCAAATATTAGATCTAGTGTTCATAGTTGTCCTGTTTTACTTGGAAGTGCAACTCCTACTATAGAAAGTTATGCAAGAGCTAAAAAAGGCTATTATAATCTTTTAGAATTGGAAGAAAGGGTAAATAAAAGACCACTTCCAAAGGTTATAATAGTAGATATGAAAAATGAGATGAGACGTGGTAATAAAATATTTTCTTCTATATTAAAAGAAAAAATAGAGGAGAAAATAGCTAAAAAAGAACAGGTTATGTTGCTTCTTAATAGACGTGGTTATTCTACATATTTAACTTGTAGTTCTTGTGGATATACGTTTAAGTGCCCTAACTGTGATATAACTCTTACTTATCATAAAACTTCTGGAATGCTTAGATGTCATTATTGTGGTTTTGCAAGGGGTAAAACAGATATATGTCCAGAGTGTAAAGAAAAGGAAATAAGACAAATAGGATCTGGTACAGAAAAGATAGAAGAGGAAGTAAGAAGTACCTTTAAAGATGCAAGAGTGCTTAGAATGGATGCTGATACAACTAGTAATAAGGGTTCTCATGATAAGATAATTAATGCATTTAATAGTGGTAATTATGATATATTAGTTGGTACACAAATGATAGCAAAGGGACTTAATTTTCCTAATGTAACATTAGTTGGTGTTATAAATGCTGATTCTTCTTTAAACATTCCTAATTTTAGAAGTAGTGAATCTACGTTTAGCTTATTAGATCAAGTAATAGGAAGAGCAGGAAGGGCAGAAAAAGAAGGAGAAGCTATAATACAGACTTTTAACCCTGATCATTATAGTATAGTTTATGCTAAAAATCATGATTATAAAAGGTTCTTTGCAAGAGAAATGATGGTTAGAAAAAAGCTTAATTATCCACCATATTGTTTTTTAACATTAATTAAAATATCTTCTAAGGATTTTAATTATGGTATAGGGGAAGCAAAAAAAATAAGTTCGTTTTTAAATAGAAATTTAAGTGCAAATACAACTGTTTTAGGGCCATCTATGGCAAATGTATTAAGGATAAATAATACTTATAATTTTGAGGTTATTTTAAAGTATAAGAAAGATGATTTATTATATAAAACATTAAATGAAATGATAAAAATATATGAGGGTAATAGTAAAATAAAAGTAGAATTAGATTTTAATCCAATTAATTTATAGGGAGGTATTATGGATAAGAGTAAAAATATAATTAATTATTATTTGTATATTAATAAATTAAAGTATAAGTTAAGAACAGGTTTTGTTGAGATAGGTATAACAAAAGATAGATTAGAATCTGTTGCAGAGCATATTTATGGTTGTTTAATGCTTTCTATTGCAATTGATAGTGAATATAATTTAGATATTGATATGTATAAGGTTTTAAAGATGCTTACAATTCATGAGTTAGATGAGGTATTAAAACCAGATTTTACAATAAGATCAGGTATTACTAAAGAGGAAAAAGAAAACATAGGAAAAGAAAGCGTAGATGTTGTGTCAGGGTGTCTTTCTTCTAAGGATGAAATAATAAGTTTAATAAATGAATTTAATGAAAGAAAAACAAAAGAAGCTAATTTTTGCTATTTAATAGATAAATTAGAGTGTGATATGCAAGCTAAAGCATATGACTTAGAAGGATATTTTAGTATAGAAGAAGCAAAGAAAGATTTACCATTTTATGGAGATAGAGCAAGTATAATAGATAAAGAAGCTACTTGTGCAAGTGATTATTGGATTTTATATGATAGACCAAAGTTCGAAGAAAACGAAATATTTAGAAATTTGAGTCATGAATTATCAAAAATAAAGGAGTTAAAATGAAAAAAGAATTTAACAAGTTAGTTAGGGATAAGATTCCGGAGCTAATAGAAGAAAATGGTGAATATAGTTTAACTAGAACTTTAAATAATAAAGAATATGAAAAAGCTTTATATGATAAATTATTGGAAGAAGTAAGTGAAGTTATAAATACTAATAAAAAAGAAGAAACAGAAGAAGAACTTGCAGATCTTTTAGAAGTTGTGCGAGCAATAGCTGATTTTAAAAACATTGATGTAAGTGATGTAGAAAAATTAAGAATAAGCAAGAAAAAGAAACGTGGGGGTTTTTATAAAAGAATTTACTTAGAATCTACTTGTGATCAAAATTATATAGATGAAAACAAGGGATGTCTTTTATGCGTTAATAATAGTTGTAAGGTGCCTACTTCTGAAAAAATGCATGATGAATATGGTAAGCCAGCTGGTCATTATTGTGTAGGTTTTAAAAATTGTTATGTTAAAAAATTTTCTAAAAAATAAGTCAAGATTAATTTCTTGACTTTTAAGGTGTTATAAGTATAATATTACAGGCTCTATGCTTTAACGTGGGATGAATATTATGGGAAATATTTATATAAACAAAGATTTGTGTTCTAAATGTAAAGGTTCTTGTTGTAAGGTTTCTGGTTGTATGTACATGCCTAGTGACTTTAAAAAAATGAAATATATAACTATAAAAAAAGAATTATTAAAAGGAAATATTTCAATAGATGCTTTTCCTGTT
>JALEND010000034.1 GCA_022768045.1 Mycoplasmatota bacterium
TTTCTTCTTAGTAGTAGTTTTAACTTCTTCTTTTATGTTTTCTTTTTCTTCTTCTTTTTTATTTACTAAGGTATATTCATCTATTATGTTTCCACTAGCGTCTTTTATGTATAACTTATTTTTACTTACTTCTTTTACTAATGAATCTATACCTAGTTTTATTTCATTTAAATCTATGTTATTTTTCTTTAAATCTATTACCTTAGTTTTATCATCTATGTTATATTTTTCACTTGTAACATCATATACATGTACATTTATTTCTGAAAGAGGATATTTAATATTTGAAGATGCTGATGTATTATATTCCTTATTTTTGATGTCTTCAAGTAACTCTTCTTTATTATATGAACGAAGTAGTTTATTATGGTTTATCTTTATAGTAACATCACCTGTTTTTAAAGGTATAATTACATCTTTATCTATTTTTACTACATCATTATTTTCTAATTCATAAGTTATCTCATACTTATCATTTATTTTTAAATAATCACTTATATTTTCTTTACCATCTTTATTCATGTATATTGTATTTAAACTATTATTATACACTGTTAAAATATTTAAACTTTCATTATTTGATAAATCAAGTTTTTTTACATCTGTGTTTACTAACAATAAGTTATATAACGCACTATTATTTGATAAATCAAAATTATCTATATTACTATCAATAACTTTTACTCGTCTTGAATCTTTAAAATTAAAGTTTTTGATATTACTATCTAATATATCAACACTATATATAACTTTATCAGGTAAATATATATCTTTTATATTATTTTTATTTAAATAAATAGAATTTAATTTATTATTTGAGCTTAAATCTAAACTATCAATATCAAAACCACTTAACTCTAACTTACTTAATTTTTCTTTTTCTTTTAAATTTAAATTATTTAATTTTATATTTTTATTATCATTAAGACCATTTAAATTTTCAAGTGTTAGATATTCTAAATCAGGATAATTTGATAAATCAATATCATTAAAATTAAATAAATTATTATTATTTGATATTGTTAAACTATATATATTTTTATAATCTTTAATATTTATATCATCATTACTAAAATTAATCATTTTTAGTGTTGATAAAGAATCTTTTTTTGGATTAATAAAAAATCTTTTTAAGCTAGAAGTTTTTTTAATTTCTAAACTAGATAATTCAGAATTATCTATATATATACTTTCAAGTTTTTCTAAATTTGATATATTTAATACGCTAAAATTATCTCTAACCAAATCTTTTAAATATATACTTTTTAAATTAAGAAGAACTTTTGAAGCATTATTATTGTTATTGTAAATAAGACGTAATAGACTTGTTTTTGTATTAATTAAACTAATATTTTCTTGAACTTTTAAATCAGTAACCCTTTCTTCCATCTGTAAATTAGGAGTATTTTCAATAACTAAATTATTAATACTTCCTGTAAGAATACTAGCAACTCCATAGCTAGAGTTTAAAGCATTTGTCATTGTTTTTAACTTACTATTATTTTTTATTATTAAACTATTAATGTTATAACTAGTAGGATATAACGCTCTACCAATTTCTATATATGATAACTCAGTATTATTACTAAAATCAAAGTCTTTGATATTTAGTAGCCCAGATAGAACTACAGAATTAAGCTTTGTATTATGACTTAAATCAATACTTGTTATATTATAGTTTGGGATATCTGCAGCAGTTCCTAAATTTAATCTTTCTAAATTAGTTAAATACTGAATACCATTTGCACTTGAAATTGTATTATTAAAGTAATTTAAATGAGTTATTTTTTCCAAATCTTCTTTAGTTATAGTATCACAATATTTACTATCATTATATACATAATCATTACTTCCTGATATTTCACTATGTTCTAAAACACCACTAAAAAACTCAACATCCTTAAATCCGTTTGGATTAGTATTTTCATCATATTTTAAACTATCTGGTATAGATGTACATAGTGTTGATGTATTTGCTTCTGCCTTTAGCTTATGAGTATTTCCTATTATATTAAGATCTAATAATCCTCCAAATATTAATCCTATTACCATTACAAAACATATAGCACTTATTAAAAGTGAGATCTTCTTTAAATTACTATCTGCTAGTTTTGGTCTTCCAACTCTTAGCTTTCCCTCTTTCTTAAACATGTTTATAGTCTCCTATTTTTATATATTTTACGCAATTATTTTACCATATTATAACTTTCTATTCAATATACTAAAATATATATACAATTAAAAAATAAGTTTTTTAAAACTTATTTCTTAATTAACTTATTATTTTTTTATTATATATGCTCTATTAATATCTTCTTGGTTTCTTTTTAATATAAAACTATCAATTATATCTAAAACAGCATAAATTATAATAAATACGCCTATTATTTGAGTTGCTTTTAAAACTACTTCTAACGGATTAACTAAAAGGATAATACCCCATGCTAATGTTAAAATTGCTATCAAAAGAGTATATTTCCAGTCATCTTTATCAAGTCCTTTTAATATTAATGCATATTGAAATTTAGTAACACCATTAATAACTATCCATATACCTAGTATTATAGGTAATAATGATGCTAATAAATTTGGTTTAAGTATTAAAAATAATCCACCTATTATAAGTAATACACCATATACTAAGTTAAAATCAAATGGGTTTACACCAAAATCATTTAAAAAATACTTAATAACATTAATAAGTCCTAATAATGCTAATGCTCCTCCAAATAAATAAGATATTGTAACTATAGTAGTATCTGGTTTAATAAATAAAAATAATCCTATTATAACAAATATAATTGACGTAATAAGTGACATAACAAAACTCTTCTTAGTTTTCATATTAATCCTCCTACTATAGATTATATCATTTTAAATTATTTAAGTAAATTTTTATTTTAAAAGGTAGACATAATTTGTCTACCTCTGTCCTAGCAATTACTATTCTTCCATCATATTTTCTAATTTCTTACTTGCATTTTTCTTAATTTTTTTCATAGTTTGTTTTATACCACCATTACAAGAACACTCATTATAACAATATAATGCTCCTGAACCTATGGTAACACCTAATAACATCCATCCTAAATTATTTAGTGCTTTCATAAATATCACCTCATTTTAAAATATAATGTTTCATACGTATGACAATTATATTATGAGTAATATTTAAATTTATATACTAATAATTTTATCTTCTAAAATATTTTTTAAATTAGTATTTCTTATTTTGTTTGAATTATTATATACTGCCTTATAAAAAGCTTTAGGATCTCCAACTAATAACAAAGATCTTTTAGCTCTTGTAATTGCTGTATAAACTAATTTTTTATAAAGCATTACATGATAATCATTAGTAATAGGAATTATAACTATTTCAAATTCACTTCCTTGAGCTTTATGTACACTTATTGCATAACCATGCTTTATAGCTTTATAATCTTTTTTATTATACTTTACTTTATTACCATCAAAATCTATTGTTATCTCACCTTTATTATCTATTTTTTCAATAAAACCAATATCTCCGTTAAAAACGTTTTCATCAGGCATATTCTCAAGCTGAAGAATCTTATCATTTTCTCTATATATAATATCTCCATCATAAGTTTCATTTTTATCCATACTTTGAGGATTAAATATTTTTTGTAATATTTTATTCAAATTATCAATACCATTTATGCCTTTATACATAGGTGCTAAAACCTGAATATTTCTTAAATCATAACCTTTGTTTTTAGCTTTTAATGCTATGTCACAACAAGCTTTTAAAACATCATTATTTTCGCATTTTATGAAGTTATAATCATCTTTTTTATTTAAAAACTCCTCTGTTAATTCACCCTTATTAACTTCATAAGCTAACTCTGTTATATATGAATTTTGGTCTTGTCTATATATTTCTTTTAAGAAAATCGTATTTATCATGTTAGAATCTATTAAATCTTTTAAAACCTTACCTGGTCCAACACTTTCTAACTGATTATAATCTCCAATAAAAACAAGTTTAATGTTATTTGGAAGTGCTCTAAGCAAATTAGCAAAAAGTTCAGTATCAATCATACTAGTTTCATCTATTATAATAAATTCTGCTTTAACTTTATTATTTTCATTATAATAAAATTCATTTGACTCTTTATTCCATCTTAAATATCTATGAATTGTATATGCTGGAAAAAGACAAGATTCACTCATTCTTTTTGCTGCTCTACCTGTAGGTGCTAAAAGAGCTAACTTTTCTTCTAATTTTTCAGGAGAATACCCAGTAATCATTTTATATAACTGAACAATTCCCTTAATAATAGTTGTCTTACCAGTTCCAGGGCCACCTGTTATAATGGAAAAATTCTTAATAATAGCTTGTTTTATAGCTTTCTTTTGTTCTTCATTATAAGAAATCCCAAAGAAGTTTTCTAATGAATCAATTTTAACTTCTATGTTATTAATTTTAGTATCCTTCAAATTAGATAAATAATACACTTTATCTGCAATATAATTTTCATCTTTATAAAATTTATATAACATGTATTTATCTTCGAATATAATTACTTTTCCAAGTGCATTTAACTGGTTTAAATAATAGCTTAATGTTTCTGTACTCATACTATCTTCATAAAAATCACTAACTGCATTTTGTATAACTTCTATTTTTAAATATGTATCTCCTAGCTGAAAACATAAATTTTCCATAACGTAAACAATTAGTGCAAATATTCTTCTTTCATCATTTATTGAAATATTTAATTTATCTTTTAAATGATCTATCCTATTAAAGAAAATTCCATCTACTTCATCTATTAATTCATATGGATTATTTTCAATTACTCTTACAGTGTTTTCTAGGTACTTATTATATATTTTTAAAGCCTCTTTCATTGAAAAACCAAGATTAGTTAAATAAACAACAGTCTCGTAGCTCTCATTATATTTAATTAATTTTTCTCTTATTTCAATTGCCTTTTTCTCTGTCATTTTAGGTACTCTAAGCAAACAAGAATAGTCAACTGATATCTCGTTTAAACAGTTCTCTCCAAGTGTTTCCACTATTTTCTTAGCAGTTTTTTCACCTACTTTAGGAAATATATCGCTTGATAAAAAAATTATTAATCCATCTTTATCTTCTGGAAGTAATTTTTCATATCTTACAACTTTATACTGAATACCATACTTAGGATTATCTACTACATTTCCATAAAAAGTATAATTTTCATCTATGTTTAAGTCTGCAAATAAACCTGTAAAAGTAAATTGTTTTCCAACATAGTCTAATAAATCTTGATCATCTGTTTCCTTTATTTTAATAAGTCCAATAACGTAACCATCATTAGAAGAAAATATGCATCTTTTATAAGTTCCCTTTATATATGTTTCCATATTTTACCTCCTAACCTTGCTAATTTATTTTATCACATTTCTTAAGCATTAACCATCTTTATTTTACTATTTAGATTTTTTGCTATATCCATTTTCATGTTTTAATTGTAGTAATTAATTTTAGTATGTGCAGGATAAATTAGATTGGCTACACAATGTGTAGCTTTTTTAAATATTATATAGAATTTTCTCATATTCTTTAGATTGGTAATTCCATATCCATTTCCATATTCTTTAGTTAATTTCTCTGACCACTTCTTTATTAACCCGTCGCCATACTTTGCTTTTTCTTTTCCACCTTGTGCTTTAATTAAAAGTCTTCCTATTTTATAATAGGTTTTAATTGTTTCTTTATTGTTTTCTAAGTATCTTACCTTATCATTTACTTCTTTTTCTTCTATTAAATTTTTTATTTCTTTATAGTAATTCATACAAAACTCCCTTTCGAAGTATTTATTATACAAATTATTTTTAAGAAAATAGTCGAAATAAAAAACACTATTTATTTTTTTAGTGTTTTTTCATTCATTTGCTTATTTAAAGCACATTTTAACGGTTCATTTAAATCACTATCTTTAAATTCTATATCATCATGGTTTAGTCTATTTATAGTTGCAAAAAAAGATATTTTATCTTGCATATTAATTATATCAAAATCAAACATATTGATATAATCTTCTAAAGGCATTTGAATATTACTTACAAAATCCCTAACAATACCTTGGTCAACAATAACCGTATGATACATTTTACGTCCAAAAATATGCTTTATAGTTCCAGTACAAATCATAACATCATAATTATTTTTATACATATCATAATTAAGCACAAACCTAGAAAAATTATGGCATTCACCTGAAATATTTTCAAGTAAATTTTGACTTGCAACACATGAATTAACCATAACTACATCATCATTTGGTAAAACTAATTCTAGAATAATATCATTATCTTTTTTATGTGATATTTTTTTACTAATCCTGATTCTATAAATGAATCTTCAATTGTTTTAAGATTAAATAAAATATTAATCGAATTTTCACTTTTAACCTCACACAACAAGTAGTTAATTACTTCAATATAGCTCATATATAAAAAACTTTTATCACACTTACTAATTAATTTCTTTATATTATTTTTAACTTCACAATCATATTTAGATAAGTTAAGAATCTTATATACATAATTTTTACCATCTGCCTTATAATTTTTATCATTTGCTTTTATCTTACACGTCATAAGTTGCATTAATAACTCATCAAAAGTTAATTTTGTTTTATTTTCATTTTTATTATAAAATTTATCATATTTATTCACATTTACCACCGCTGTTTCAAATTAAGGCTTAGTATATCAAAAGTATATAAAAAAAGCAAGGCAATTAGTCTTACTTTAACCTAATTAATACTACCAAGTAATATTTTATTTTCATACTTATCTATCTTAACTTCAACTTCTTTTCCTAATAGTTCTTCACATCCACTAAATTTAACTTTTAAATAATTATCAGTGTGTCCAGTTAAAATTCCGTCTTCATAGTTTTCAGGAATAACAATTAGTGTACTTCCAATGTGTTTTTTATAATAACTTTCTTCTAAACTATCAAACACACTTATTAACGCTTTACATCTAATATGTTTTTCTTCCTTTGTTAACTGACCTTTCATTTTAGCTGCTGGAGTACCATTTCTTCTTGAAAAAGGAAATACATGTCCACCTGCAAAGTTTACTTTTTTTACAAATTCTATAGTTTCATTAAAATCTTCTTCAGTCTCAGACGGAAAACCTACTATAACATCTGTTGTAACAGCCATATCTGGTCTTATTTCTCTTATTTTATTTATTTTATCTAAATAATACTCTTTATCATACTTACGATTCATAAGTTTTAATACATGATTACTTCCAGCTTGAAGAGGTATATGAATATGATTTACTATTTTTTTAGAGTCTTTTAAAACATTTAAAAACTTGTCATTTAATTCTGTTATCTCTATTGATGAAATTCTAATTCTATCAATACCATCTATTTTTTCTAACGCTCTTAATAAGTCACTAAAATCATAATTTTCTAAATCTGCTCCATAGTGTCCTGTATGAATACCTGTTAAAACAATTTCCTTGTACCCATTTTTTGCTAGTCTTTCTACTTCTTCTAACACTTTTTCTGGTTTTTTACTTCTTACCTTGCCTCTTACATAAGGTATTATGCAGTATGAACAAAAGTTTTCACAACCGTCTTCTATTTTTACAAGTGCTCTTGTTCTAGTATTAAAATAGCTTATTTCCATATCATCAAAATCTGCTTCATTAATATCTTCTATGTTAGCTATTTTTTTATGGTCTTTAATAAATTTTTCAGTTAAGTCAACTATCTTGCTTTTATCTTTATTACCAATTACAACATCAACAAAATCCATAATAGCATTATCATTATTTCTTATCTGAGTAAAACATCCCATTGCAACAACTACAGCATTTTTATTTTTACGTCTTGCTTGTCTTATCATTTTTCTTGATTTTTGATCACTTGTGTTAGTAACAGTACATGTGTTTATTAAATATACATCTGCTGTATCATCAGAAAATGAAGTTAATGTATATCCTCTTTTAATAAATTCTTTTATAACAAATTCACTTTCATATGTATTAACTTTACAACCTAAAGTATATACAGCTACTTTCATTTAAAATCACTCCCTTAAAAAAATCAAGAAGCTATTTGCTTCTTAATATTTATCTTTATTAATTACCTCTTTTTTTACACCATATACAGGAGATATTACCTGTGATACTTTAAAAGATTTAATTGGCGTATTATCTTCCTTCTTTATAGGTTCTTCAACGCTAGCATCTAAATTATATTTTTCTAAATAATTAACACCTGTTTGTTCATCTTCAATCATTTCTAGTTCTTTAGCTTTTTTATATAACTCATCAATTGATATAATAGCAGTTTTTTCTTGATCTTCTTCAAAGTTAGTTAAACTAATAGGCGAATCTTCCATTAAAGCTTTTTCTATTGATGATGCAATGTCTTGTATTTCTGTTTTATCTTCATCATATTTATATATATTAGTGTCATTTTCTTCTTTTTTCTCTTCTATTTTCTCTTCTTTAACAATTTCTTTTTTATCTTTTAATATCTTTTTTATCTTTTGTCTGTTTTTAATTCCTTGAACTATGTAATTTATAAATAATATTGCAACTAAAACAAGAATTAAAAACATTATAACTGAAAAAATCATTTGCCCCCTAGGATTTAAATTATTATAAAAATTATCATAAGAATAAGTTATTTGTGCAAATAATTTTTTCATACTACTCACCTTCCAAATTCATAATTAATCATAGAAAGAGCAACAACAGGAGCTGTTTCTGCTCTTAAAACATTTTTGCCTAAACTAACACTTATAAATCCATTATCAAGCAGAAATTTTTCTTCTTCCAAAGAAAAGCCCCCTTCTGGACCAACAACTAATAATATTCTATCACAATTAGTATTATTTTGTAGCACTTTTTTAATATTTTTCGTATTTTCATTTAGACTACATATTAGTTTAAGATCACTATCGTAATTAATTAGTTCTTTTATATCATAAATATTACTTATTTTAGGTACATTTGACCTAAATGATTGTTCTGCAGCTTCCTTACATATTTTCGTCCATCTTTCAATTTTTGATTTTTCTTTTGCTTTATCAATTTTTACAACGCATCTTGAAGTGTTTATAGGAATTAAAAAATCACACCCTGTTTCCGTTGCTTTTTGTAAAAGATAATTTAATTTTTGTTCTTTAATAAGTGAAAAAGCTATTGTAACTTTACAATTATTTTCCTTAAACTCTGTTTTATTCATAATTTCATATTTACATTCATTTACATTTGTTAGTTTACAATCATACACTATATTATCATAAACTACTTTTATCATATCGCCTTTTTTCATACGCATTACGTTTTTAATGTGATGATAATCACTTTCTTCTAGCTGTAAGTTTTTATTTTTTGCAAAATATTGTTGCATTATTTATTTTCCTTTTTATTTGGATTATTAGATAGTATCAATCTTTTTACGTATGTATTTATCACATCATCTTTAAATTCTTCGCTAAGGCGTGTAATTGTTGCATCTTCTTCATATTTTATAAGCCAAGCTAAATTATCAAAAACGTCAAATAATTCATCCTTAAAGAAACGAATAGTCTCCTCTTCAGCTTCTTTTCTATTGCCAGAACCATGTGCAGAGTTTCTATGAGTATTTACCTTATCACCAAAAGTTCCTCTTATAGTAAAGCATGCGGCATCATTAGGATTTGTTGTACCAAGTATTTCTCTGTACCTTTTAATTGCATTACCCTTTTTATCATATAACATAAACGCAAGTATAAGTTTATCTTTTAATTCCTTTTTTAAATTATTAAAAATTTCTTCATTAAACTTTTTTACATGAGCATAATGTTCATCTATTAAATCTTCTGTAAAAATAAGGTACTTAAAGTGAAATATTTTTAATCCGTAATCATTAATTTTATCAATTATTTCTTCAATATGATCCATTGCATCAGGTTTTATTATCCCAAGTGTGAAATAGTCTTTATTATTATTTATAACTTTTTCTATTCTCATAATTTATCTCCTTTGTTAATTTAATATAACAAAAAAATATTAAATAGTAAACTAAATTGTAAAAAAAGAAACTTTATTATATATATATTAGAAAATACACCATTTTTTTGGTATAATTATAGTTGTTAAAAAATCTTATAAAAGAGGCGATATAAATGGATGAATTATTTGATATAGTTGAAGATGAAACTTTATCTTTTGATGATGATAAAAAAGAAGATGATAAAACTTCTAATAATATAGTAAAAGAAGAAAAAACAGCAAAGAAAAAAAGCGTTTTAGAAGCTTATGGTGAAAACTTATGCGATAAAACATATATAACAAACCCAGCTATTGCAAGAGATAAAGAAATAGAAAAAACCATTCTAACTTTACTTACTCCAGATAAATCTCCAATACTAGTTGGTAAAGCTGGTATAGGTAAAACTGCAATAGTTGAAGGAATTGCATTTAAAATTAAGAATAACACTGTACCTAATGCAATAAAATCATATGACATAATAAAGGTTAATACATCATCAATATTAGGTAAATATGTAACAGAAGATGGTACAGAAGAACTTAGAATAACTGTATTATTAAAAGAACTTGAAAATGCTTCTAATACAATATTATTCA
>JALEND010000036.1 GCA_022768045.1 Mycoplasmatota bacterium
TTAAAAGACCAATTGTTAAATCCTTATACTTAGTTATTAATTCATAAAACTCTTTATCATATTCCTTAGTATAATTAACAAGCATATCATAAAACTCAGTAGCTTTTATTCTTGCTAAGTAATTTTTTGAAATATTATGTAACTTTTCAACATCAAATAATCCACCAGACTTACTAGTCTTTTTAAAATCATACTTAAAATCATCTAATGATTTATCCTTGTTAGCATCAAGCCATTGTTCAAAGTTTGTATTAGCAAGTGTCATTAAATATAATTCAACAGCTTTTACTGGTATTCCCTTTTCTCTATAATAGCTCATTTGTGCTTCTGGATCTTTTCTCTTAGAAAGTTTTCTTTTAACTCCATTATCTTCCTTTAAAATTGGAGATATATGAGCATACTTAGGAGGCTTAAAACCGAATACTTCAAATAACTGTATATGAGTTGGAAGTGACGATAACCATTCATCTCCTCTTATAATATGAGTTGTACGCATTAAATGATCATCTACTAAGTGAGCAAAATGATAAGTTGGAAGCCCATCTTGTTTCATTATAACAATATCCATGTCATTTTCTGGAAAAGATATTTTTCCCTTTATCAAATCATTTATTATAACCTTTTTATTAAAGTCACCAGGTGATTTTAATCTTAACGTAAATGCTTCTCCACTCTTAATTCTATTATAAGCATCATTAACAGGTATTTTACGACATTTAGCATATCTTCCATAATAACCTATTCTATCTTTTCTTTTTTCTTGAGAAGATGTCATTTCTTCTTTTTCTTCTTTAGTACAAAAACATGGATAAGCAAGTCCTTGCTCTACTAAATACTTCATAAAAGTATGATATATTTCTTTTCTTTTACTTTGTGTATATGGGCCATATTTTCCTGTTTCTGCTTCACCAGATATAACTCCCTCATCAGGTAGTATTTCAAAGTATTTTAAATCAGTTGTAATAACATCAACAGCATCACTAACTAACCTTTCTCTATCAGTATCTTCTATTCTTATATAAAATACACCATTTGTGTCCTTTGCAGCTTTTTTTGCAACAAAAGCTTGAAATAAAGTCCCCATATGAGTATATCCTGTTGGAGATGGTGCTGCACGAGTAACTATTGCATCATCTGGTAAATTTCTTTTGGGATACATTTTTTCATAATCTTCTATAGTTTTAGTAATATTAGGAAATATTAAATTTGCTAAATCTTTACTAGTCATTAAAATCAGTCCTTTCATCTATTAAATTATATCAAATAATTGAATTAAAGTTAAGAGTTATCTATAAATAATATAAACCGTATATATTGTGTATAACAAAAGCATAATAATAGCTTTTTTATTACCTATTCTTTTATTTTTAATTGAAAATAAGTAAACTATAAAGGCACTTATCATCATAAATGCTATATCTATTAGAGATTCTTTATTAACAAGTATTGGATTAATTGCACCTGATGCTCCAAGTATAAAACATATATTAAATATGTTTGAACCAATTACATTACCTATAGCAATATCTGTTTCGCCTTTTTTAGCTGCTACTACACTTGTTACAAGCTCAGGAAGTGATGTTCCTACTGCTACTATGGTAAGTGCTATTAATTTTTTACTTATTCCAAATGAAGTTGCAATATTAGTTGCACTATCAACTACTACGTTACCACCTAAAATTATTCCAACAATACCTAAAACAATATATAATAAATCTTTAAATTCAAACTTTTTCTTTTCTTTTTTCTTCATATCATTTCTATTAACATTTATGATAAGTGAATATAAATATACAGATAAAAAGCATAACATAACAAGACCATCACTTCTTGACATTACACCTAAGCCCTCATTCATAAAGAAAGGACCTGCTACCATGCAAAATAATATAATTAATGATAATAAATAAAATAAATAATCTTTTAATATAATTTGTTTTTTTGACCTAAGTGGATTAAATAATGCACTAACACCTAAAACTAATAATGTGTTACAAATATTTGATCCAACAACATTTCCTAATGCCAAATCAGCCTCTTTCTTTACAGATGATGCAATAGAAACTGCAGCTTCTGGTGCACTTGTTCCAAATGCAACTACCGTAAGACCTATTATTAGTGTTGGTACACCAAGCGTTTTAGCTAAATTAGATGAACCATCTACAAATATATCAGCACATTTAACTAATACTATAAAACCTATTATTAATAAAATATAGCTCATTATATCACCTCTACAAACGTTAATTTAAATGCTAAATAATTGTAACATAATTCTAGTTATATTACCACATAAAAAAAGAATTAACTTATTTAAAAAACAAATAATTCATCTAGGAATGTATTTTGCATTTTTTTCAATATAAGCTTTCATTATTTTAGCTTTCTTTAACTCATTTTCTGGTTTAATAAGGTAGCCATTATTATCATAATATTTTATAGGTATATTATTCTTATCAAAAGTATCCTTAATTTCATTATATAAACCATGTTGTAATAACTTTTCTGGTTCATTTATTCTAGCTTTTAAAACATTTTCATTATACTCAGTATTTCCTATCCATTTGTCCGCTATTTGCGTTAAAGCACGTATTTTTTGTTCAATTTTATTTGAATAATCACAGTATACTTCCCTTAATGATGTTTTTAACTCTTCTTCTGATATTTCTTTATTTAAAAATAATGTATATAAATAACAAAACTCTATATCTGGATCAACATTATATCCAGTATTTCCAACTCCTACTAAATAATCTTTAATATCTATACTAACAGTTGAAAAACACTCTAACCTATAAAACCCTTTTTGTAACAACTCTTTTATTTTCTTATCAAATATTAAATAGAATGTAGAGCTTGTCATATCAAAACCAGTATATATATCTTTGGTCATTTCATTTCCATCATATTCGTCTTTATAAATACTATCTGGTTTAACTGAAAAATATATTCTGTCATTATCACTAATACATCTATCTTTATAGCTTAACAATTTTCCAAATTTTAATATATTATTTAATGTTTCTATTCTTGATACATCATCATTTGAATCCCATCCTATTCCATGAAAAAACTTATCTTCCATAGGTATTCTTGTATCATAATCAAAATTTGAAAATACCCTAAGATTTTTAATATCACTCATAAATTCCTCCAAATAAATTATTTAATATAATATCATATAAAATTGCTTTTAACAATCAAATTAAAAAGCCGAACTTTTTTAGTTCGACTTTATTATCAACTTGGTGACCCGTACGAGATTTGAACTCGTGAATGTCGCCTTGAGAGGGCGATGTGTTAAACCCCTTCACCAACGGGCCATATAATTACTTGGTTGCCCTGACTGGATTCGAACCAGTGCATGTCTGATTCAGAGTCAGATGCCTTACCACTTGGCTACAGGGCAATTTACATAAATGATTATAATACATTTTAGAAAATTTCACAATAAAAAAATGAAAGTATTTAAACTTTCATTAACAAATTACCTAGTTCTATTAAATGATGTAATAGCATCTTCTACATAATTTTTACCAATTTTGGTATGTTCTTTGCTACTATTATATTCATTTGCAATATTATCAAAGTGTTTACATAATTTTATAAAACAACTTTTAAATTTTTGTTTTTCTGCTTCATCATACATGTTACTATTCATTATTTCATCATATTTTTTAAAAACATTTTCTATACTTAGATTATCATTTTTCTTTAATTTAAAGAAAATTCTAACAGCATTTAATTCATCATCCATCTTTTATTTTTCCTTTTTGTCCGATAATTCTTTTTTACTTATCAAAGAATAAATATATAATATTCCATCTTTTGTAATGTAAAAGATTGTTTCTTCACCCTTTTTAACTTCATAATTCATAATTGGTAACAATAGTTCTCTAGATAAATTTAGCATCTCCTTAAACTCTTCTATCTTAATTATTTTATAATCTTCTTTATTTACCATTGTAGAAGTATTTACTATAATATCATCATAATTTCTAAGTATTTTTGATAATTCTCTTTCATACTCAGTTTTGTTAGTAAATGCAAATAGTTGTTTTAATAAAACACAAATTATAATAAATGTAACTATATTAGCTACTATGATATAAGTCATAACCGTTTTATTAGTTTTAACTAAATCCCCTTCATAAACATTTTTTGTTTTAGGATTTTTCTTAGTATTTTCTATTTTAACTACGGATTGTGATAATGGTACTTTCAAAGTACTTGAATAACTATCATTATAAGATGCTCCGCCTACTTTACCATTAAAAGCATTTACAAAAGATATTTCTAGATATCCATCAACTGCTATCTTAACCTTACTTTGAAAATTTTTAAGTTTATCTAAATACTCATTTAAGTATAAATCATATGAACTTGCCGTTGCATATTTATCACTAGTAAAGTTCATTATCTTTTCATCTAAAGTCTTTTCTTTATTCATAACTTCTGGATTATTATTTTTATCAGTTGACTCTTTATAATATACCTTTAGCTTTGCAACCATTTTATTAGTACCAACTACATTTGTTTTGGTAGTTGATTTAAAGTCATATAAAGAAGTTATTTGAATATGATCTATTAAATCTAATATATAAGCTTCACCAGCGTTTAAATACTTATTATCAATAAATTCATTTTCTTTTAAATAAACTTTGTAATCTAAGTTTCCACTTTGAGTATAACTCATTAATATATCTTTCTTACTTTTGTTAGGAGATATTGCTTTAAATAAATAACTTAAAAATGAAATTTGAACAACCAAAGCAAAAAACAGTAAAACTGAAATAACTATTTTCTTAATTGTTTTACTATCTAGTTTAATCTTTTTCATTTTACACCTCCCAAATTTTATCCTTGTACATAGTCAAATTTTATATAAAATTCTAAATCATTTATCCCATTTTCTATATCATTTTCATATAAAACTTTAACTGTAAATAAAACTTCATCATTTGGCATAAGTTTTTTATCAGTAACACCTATTCCATTATAACTTATTTTAATTGCATTATTATCATTAGTACCATATTCATATATAGAATCAAGTTTAGCAGGAAGTGTACCTGTATTTCTTAATTTAATTGGAATAATTGCATAAGAACCTTTATAAGCTAACTTCGGAACGTTTATTGTAACAGTTTTTTTATCTTCAGATATACTGGCATTTGCATCAGTACTTCCATTTTCTTCTATTTTTCCAATACTTTCAAACTCAACATCTAAATTACTTACAATAGCTGTTTTACCTTGAATCGTAGTTGTAACCTTAAAAACAGAATAACCAACAGACATAACAAGCAATAATAAACAAGAAATTATTAATAATAAATTTTGTTTTTTCATTATAACCTACGCTTCCATTTAAAAATTATATCAATTTTTACTATAAACATCAATATTATCAAAAGATAAAAAACAAAAAGCACAAAAAGTTGTCAATATTTGACAACTAATTTACCCTACCTTTATCAACTGTAACTTTTTTATCAACATTTGTATTTAATAATTTACTAACTATAAGAGTAGGATATCCAAGATATGGTATGTCAAATTTAACAAGACCTGCAACTTGTTCTTCTTTAACTGCAAAAAGGTCAATATCATTGTTATTATCACCTTTAGTTATAAATTCTCTTTTACCATTTTCATCGTTTCTTATTAAAACAACCCTATGTACTACATAATATCCATCCATCTTATATCTTATTACATCACCCTTTTTAATATCCTTAACATCAACATCTTTAATTATTACAATATCACCTTTTCTTATTTTAGGTAACATACTATTACTTGCAATTACAAGAGGTTCTACTGAAAATAATCCTAAACCAAAACATAACATAAGAATAACAAATAATAACATTGCAACAAAACCTTTAATACCAACAGTTTTATTATCTTTTCTATTCAGCGTTTTTTCAAATTTATTTATTAAATAATTTATGTAAATATATGAGAAGAAAGGAAATATAGAATTTAATATTGAAGTAGTTGCCCAATCTATACCTGGTAATATGGGTATTATATACATTAGAAGCTGTGGAATTACTGCATATATTAAAGTTGCTTTATATCCGCCATAGTAAGATATATAAACTAAGTATAAATTAGTTATTAAATTAGGTACAGCAGTTTGAAAGATAAACTCAAATGTATTTAATGAATTAGAAAAATAAGAACTAAATTTATATACGTTAAAATCTATTAAAGTAAATAATATACCTATTAATAATGCATTTAATAAAATTTTCTTCTTATCAGCGTTATTAATCATGTAGTATCTAACGTATTCTTTAACTAATACAACAGGTATAAACACCCATAAGTTAGTTAAAACGCCTTTCATAGTTGTATCATAAGGATTATGTGCAAAACCTTTTATATATCCCAAACAAAAGTAAGTTGCAAAGTATAAAAGAGTTGTAACAAATGTGCAAAACATAACATCTTTTTGATGTTTTAAATTAGGAAGTGTATCACCTCTAAAGAAAAAGTACGTAATAATTCCTATAAATATCCAAATAAGTGGTTTAACTATATAGGAGTAAAAAGAACCAAAAGAAGTAGAAATGCCAAATACTTCAAACGTAATTGAAGATAGCATTATAATAGTTAGTATTATTATTTTTAAATTCTTTTTCATTTAATTCACCACCTTAAATGTTATTCATTGTTCCAACCACGATATTTTATAATGAAATAGAAATATCTTTTTTCACCTTGCAAATCATATGAAACAGTTGCTTTTATATCTTGATCTTCTAGTCTTGATAAAAAGTTTGATGTAATTGTAAGTTTTACTTCTACGGCTTCTCCAGATTGTAAAGTCGTTTTAGAAACAGATGCTGTTGCATTTTTAATATAGCCCAAATCATTATTTATAATCTCAGTACTAACTTCACCATTAGTATAAGAAAGTTCAGATGGATTAGAAAAAGAAACAGTATATGTAATTGTTCTTTTAGAATATGAAATACCAGCACCCTTATTCCAAATTGCAATAAAAGTATCTCCAACCCAATGCTCACTTCTTAATGATAATTTACTTCTTGGAGTATCATAAGTACTATATAAATTATCTTCTGGTTTTAACATAATAGGATTTGTAGGAAGCATTGACCCACTATAATAGTCAACAGTTGATGCAACACCATTTATTGATAAAGAATTCTTAAAAAAAGCATAACCCACACTTGTAAAACAAATAAATATTGCAACTATAAAGCTCATTATCTTTAATTTCTTATTATCTTTTATTATTCTTTTCAATGTTATCACCTTCAAATTAAGTTGAGTATTTCACTATAAAATACATATATCTTTTTTTACCTTGTACGTTGTATGATATAGTTGCTTTAGCTTCTTCTATATAATATCTCCAACTTACATTAACGTGAAAAGTCATTGTAATATCAACGCTTTCACCTGGTTTTACCTCACTTTTGGATATTGTCGTTGATGCGCCCTTTAACATACTACCAGTATTACTTGTTATTTCTGTTACAACTTCACCAGAAGAAAATGTTGCCTCAGTATTATTAGTAAAGGTAATTGTATAATTTATTGTGTACTCTCCGCCAGATGTTGCGAAAGCTTTTTTCATATTTAATGAATATGTATCATCTTGCCAAGACTCTGAAGCAAAACTAAGCCCATTCTTTGTAGTATCTTGCGTATAATATCTATTGTTACTTGAATCTCTTATAACAGCTGATACAGGCAATTTTTCACCCTCATAATATTCAATTGTTGTAGCTACTCCATTAATGTTTAATGAGTCATTAAACAAGGCATATGCTATAGATAAAAAAATAATAAAAACAAGTATTGGAATAAAAAGGAAATTTATTTTCAATCTAGTATTCATTTTTTTCTTCTTCATGACATCACCTATCATATAAATACTATCATAAATATATTAAAATTTCAATTTAAAATGTAGGTTTTACAATCCTACATTTTTATTATGACGTTGCTTGTTCATAATTTAATTTTATAGAGAATGATACGTTTTCTGATGACTTATTTGAATTTTCATCCCACATAACTTTTATATTAAAACTTTGAGTACCATTTTGTTCTAACTTTTTATTTTTTAACTCAGCAAGTCCTGTATAAGATACTTTTACAGTTTCATCAGTAATAAGTCCAGTTTCAGTTATACTTTTTAAGCTTGCTGGTATAGTTCCTTTACTAGTTACTGTAACAGGTATTTCAACATATGCTCCTGGAAACTCTAATTTATTTACAGTAATATTTAACGTATTCTTATCAGTTGATATACTAGTTAAGGTAGCAGCATCACAAGTACCTGTAAAACCTACACAAGTAGGAGTTCCAACACTAGTAAATTCTACATCAAAAGTACCTTCAGCAGTTGCTGTACCATTAATATTTATTGTCTCACTAAATAATGCATAACCTACAGCCATAGTAAGTATAACAGCTATTAAACCAATTATTATTATATTTTGTTTCTTCATAAATTCACCTTCTTATTATATAACCAATAATATAATACCTTTATATTTTTTTATTATCAACAAAATTTAAATAATTATTTTATATTTAACAAAAAAGTGTAAACAAAAAAATAGGTATAACCTATTTTTGAGCTTGTTCGTAATTTAAAGCTATTTTAAATGTTACGTTTTCAGAACTTTTATTAACAGTACTATCCCATTCTACTCTTATAGTCATGTCTTGAGTTTCATTAGTACCTATTGCAGTATCACTAGCAGCAATTCCTGAATATGTAACTTTAACAGCTCTATCAGCTTCTGTTAATCCAGTTTCATTAATTTGCTTTAACTTAGCAGCTATTGAACCTTTATTTGTTACAGTTACTGGTATTTCAACATAAGAACCTGGATAATTAAGTTTATTAACAGTTACTGTTAATGTGTTTTTATCAGTTGATATTTTAGCTAAACTAGCAGCATCACATGTACCAGAGAATCCTGAACAAGTAGGAGTTCCAATACTAGTAAATTCTACATCGAAATCTCCTTTTGCAGTAGCACTACCATTAACATTAATAGTTTCACTAAATAATGCATAACCTACAGCTACAGCAAGTACAAAAGCTACAACGCCTATTATTGCCATACTATTTTTTTTCATTAACTTTCTCCTCCAATCTATTTTCTAAATATAGAATACATTTATTTTTTACTAAAGTCAATAGTTATAAAAAAAGTTAACACTATAAAGTGTTAAGAAAAAATAACTTAGTTGTTAACTTTCTGATGAACAACCGGACTATTCATTGTAAGTGGTGCAAACGTATAACCATTAGCTAAACCATACTGTATAATACTTTCTACAGCATCAACAGAAAATCCCTTAATATCATGCTGTAATATTACATTTGCAGCATTTGGTTTAAGATGACCTGTAACATTTGAAATAATTTTATTTGTATCCTTAGTTTCGCCAGCATCACCAGATGCTATAGTCCAGTCAAAATACCTAAATCCTAATTCTTCAACTTTTTTAGTTAAATCACTCATTATATGATTTTTATACTTTCTACTAACAGTATTACTACTACCTCCTGGAAATCTTATTATCTTAGACTCTACCCCAGTATAATCTTTAACTTTATTTTGAATTTTAGTTAAATCATTCATAAAATCATCTATACCAGTATATATAGTTCCATAGCTATGAGAATAACTATGAAGAGCTACTGTATGACCTTCATCAACTTCTCTTTTTAACATATCATTATAATTATTATTATAACCTGTTACAAAAAAAGTTGCCTTTACATTATATTTTTTCAATATATCAAGTAATTTAGCAGTGTAAGGCCCTGGTCCATCATCAAATGTTAAATATATAACACTACCTGTTACATTTTCTGGATTATAATCATTTTTCTTATATACTTTTACTTCTCTTTTTACACTAGATGAGTTTCCAAAGTTATCTTTTACAGAATAAGTTAAGGTATAATTACCAGCTTTACTTGTATCTACTTTTCCACTTACAACAACATTTTTAGTTATATCTCCATCACAATTATCTTCTGCCTTATACCCTTCTTCAATATACTTAGATGATGTACCAAGATATATAATAGACTCTCCTTTTAAAGTAATTGTAGGTTTTTCACTATCATTTATTTTTATTTTTATTTTCTTAATTGTTTTATTACCTGATGAATCACTTACAACATACGTAATATAATCATCTTTAATAGTATAAGTTACTTTATTTGATATATCACCATCATAATTATCCTTAGCATTTATTAATATATCTTTAGACTTACCGCTTGGACAAACATTATCAAATACTCCAGTTACCTTAAGAGTAGGTTTTTTAGTATCAATAACATTTACTTCCTTTATCTTACTTAATTTCTTATTTCTATAATTTATATTATAGCTAACTTTATATAATCCTATCTTTTTATAATTAACTGTACCCTTAGTAGTATACTTAACTTTATGACAAGTAAATTTAGTTCCATAACAAGCTTCTACATTTTCTTCTTTATACTTTGTAAAAACTTCTAAATCACTCTTTTTTGATAGATTTTTAAAGTATAACTTACTTGAGAATAATGTATAAGATAAAAACATTAAAACTAATACTAATAATGCAATAATAACACTTAATATTACCTTCTTTTTCTTCATTTAATACCTCACTTCCAACAAATTTATTATACCACAAAAAATGACATATTATTTATTATCTAGATTTTTTTCACTAATTTGAGTAACTGCCTTCATAACAGCAATTTTTCCATATGGATAAGTAAGGCTGCCTTGTTGATATGCTATAAATGGTTCTCTTATTGGTCCATCACAAGAAAGCTCTATTGAGGACCCTTGAGTAAATGCACCTGCTGCCATAACAACTTTATCATCATAACCTGGCATATCCCAAGGAATTGGTTTTGATAAAGAATCAATAGGAGATGCACCTTGTATTCCACCACAATAACTAACTAGGTCTTCTTCGTTTTTAAATATAATATTTTGTACTATATCTGCTCTTTCTTCATTATACTTAGGTTCAACTTCATATCCTAAACTATCTAATACTTTACTTGTTAAAACAGCTGTTTTAAGAGCTGATGCAACAACACTAGGTGCCATAAAAATACCCTGTAATATATATTTATTTATCCCAAGTGTTGGTCCTACTTCTCTTCCTTCTCCAGGAAGTGTTAACCTTTCTCCAGCTAAATCTACTAATTCTTTTTTACCTGCTATATAAGCCCCATTAGGTGCAATACCACCACCCATGTTTTTTATTAAAGAACCTACTATTATATCTGCTCCAACTTCAATAGGAGACTTATCACCAACAAATTCACAATAACAATTATCAACCATTATTATTATGCTACTATCTATTTTTTTTATTAGTTTAATTACTTTTTCTAACTTTTCAATAACAATACTTTTTCTTGTAGAATAACCCTTACTTCTTTGAATTTCAATTAACTTAACCTTGTTATTTTTTATATAATCTTCAATTTTTTCATAATCAAAATCATCATTTACTAAATCAATTTCATCATACTTAATACCAAATGCCTTTAATGAACTATTATTTTCTTTAATACCAATTACCTCGTGTAATGTATCATATGGAGTACCTGTTATACTAAGCATTAAATCTCCTGGTCTTAAGTATGAAAATAAAGCTACACAAAGAGCGTGAGAACCTGATATAAACTGACTTCTAACAAGGGCATCTTCTGCTCCTAAAACACTAGAAAAAATCTTCTCTATTTTATCTCTACCAACATCATTATAACCATAACCTGTTGTACTTGAAAAATCAGATTCTGATACATTATTATCACTAAAAGCTTTTAAAACCTTTAAACTATTTATATCACACATATCATCTATCTTTTTAAATTCTTCTGTTAACTTTTTTTCTTCTTCTAATACTAATTCTTTTGCTTTTTTACTTATATTAAATTCATTATACATAAATACCTCACTACTTTACTAACCATGATTATATCCACCATCTACCCTTAAAACCTCACCAGTTATATAACTTGCGTTATCACTTGCTAAAAAGTATATGGCCTTCGCTATTTCCTCTGGTTTACCAAATCTTTTTAAATATATATCTTCACATTCTTTTTTTATGTAATCTAAGCTTAAGTTCTTATTCATATCTGTATCTACCCAACCAGGCGCAACAGCATTTACCCTAATATATGGAGCATAATATTTAGCTAAATTATGAGTAAGTGAAATAAGCGCAGCTTTTGATGCATCATAATCTAAACTATATTCATAATATGTATCTATTGCATTAGTAGAAGATACATTTATTATGCTACCTTTTTTATTTTTCATCATAACTTTTGCAACACTTCTTGATAAAATAAATGGTCCTATTAAATTAGTATCAAGAATCTTTTTAAAATCATCTTTATTTTTATCTTCTACCAAAGTATCTATTGCAATTGCTGCGTTATTAACTAAAACATCTATCCTACCAAAGTAATTAATTACATCTTCTACCATGCACTTAACCTTTAGCTCATCTTTTACATCACATTTATAAGTCATAACATCTACATCATAGTTTTCCACAAGAAAACTTTTTATATGTTCTGCACTTTTGTCATCTGATAAATAATTAATTATAATGTTATAACCATTTTTAGCAAACTCTATTGCAGTTGATTTACCAATACCTCTAGATCCGCCTGTTATTAAAACAACCTTTTTCATTTAATTACCTCCACATCTAAAGATATTCTAACATAAAAATAAAAAAGTTAGAATATATTCTAACTTTAAACTAACCTAAAGCTACATCTAGTATCATCATGATTATAAAACCAAATATTAATCCTAATATCGATAGATTCTTATTTTTTTCAAAAGACTCTGGTAAAAGTTCACCTGTTGCAACTAATATCATAGCTCCTGCTGCAAAAGATAATAAAAAAGGTAAAATACTATTAACAAATGTTACTAATATCGCTCCTATCACAGCAGAAATAGGTTCTACAAGAGCTGATAAAGATCCTAATATAAAACTTTTATTCCTAGAAATTCCTTCATTTCTAAGCGGAAGAGATACTGCAGCACCTTCTGGGAAATTCTGAATACCTATTCCCAAGGCAAGCATTACCGCACCTATTAAAGGAACACCAAGATTAGTTATACTTCCAAATGCAACGCCTATAGCAAGACCTTCTGGTATATTGTGAATTGTTATTGCACTAACTAATAATATACTTCTTTTTAATGAATCATTCTTTATTTTTTTATTCTTTTTTAAAATTATCTTATCTAAAAATTTATCAGATAAAAGTACAAATAAACCTCCTATAACAAAACCTAAAGCTGGAAACAACCATTTTATGTATCCTAATTTTTCTGATAACTCAAGTGAAGGCATAATTAATGACCAAAAAGATGCTGCAATCATTATACCTGCAGAAAATCCTAGTACTGTATCAAGTACTTTTTTATTAATTTTCTTAAAAAAGAAAACAGTTAAAGCACCTAACACAGTTATACCCCACGTAAATAATCCAGCAATTAACGCCTTAAGTATTGTATTTAAATTACTAAACCAAATCAATTTATTCACCCCTATATTTTATATATATGACTTTTAAAAAAAACAGGTGCTATAAATAAAAAAATAAGCATATAATTAATATGCTTATTAAAAATTAATTTTTATATTTTCTTTTTTTGAATCATCTAATTTAAATAAATCTTTTTTCTCAAAATTAAACATTTTAGCGATTAAATTTGATGGTACTGACTCAACTTTAGTATTGTATCTTGTAACAGTATTATTATAGATTAATCTAGCACTATTTAATTTATTTTCTATTTCTTTTAACTCAGATTGTAAACTTAAAAAGTTTGTATTTGCTTTTAACTCTGGATAATTTTCAGCAATTGCTATAACCTTACTAAAACTTTTATCTATTTTACTTGCTTCTTCTACACTAAAGTTACTTTTTTGATAATTTGTTCTTAAATCAGTTATTTCATTTAAAGTTGACGATTCATGTTTAGTATAACCTTTTACAGTTTCTATTAAGTTTGGTAATAAATCAAATCTTTGATTCAATAATACATCTATATTAGATTCACTTTGTTTTACACTGTTATTTAATCTTATGAAGCTGTTATAGCTAGCTAACAAAACTCCTGCAATTATTACTACTACTATTAAAATTATATTTATTAACATATTTTCATTCCTCCTAAATTGTCTCTATTGTTATCTTATTAATATAACCATCTTTATCATAATCAAGTGATACTTCATAGTACTGAATATCATAACCTTTAAATTCAATCAAAGATTTTTTAATTTCTTTTATACTAGAAGCTTCAGTTCCAAACGATTTACCATCAAAGATAAATTCAATTAGATGATCTTTATTTTTCTTATTATTAGTAATTGCTTTATCAATTAAACTTGAAACAGAAAATTTAGATTTAGAACCTGAATAATTTTCATAATCCATATTAAAGTCATCTATTTTTTCTTGTTTTTCTTCTTCTATTTCTTCTTTTGTTTTTTCATCATTAGTAACGTTATCAATACCATCACTTATTTTGTTTGATATATCTTTAATAATATTTTCTTTGTTTTTCTTATCTCTCTGATATTTATTTGAAACATCACTTCCAACTCTATATACTAAAGTAACAAATGATGCTATTAAAATTATAATAAGTATATATAATACTATTTTTCTTTCACCTTTGTTTTCTTTTTTTATATGAGTTTCACTTTTTTCTTCTGTTAATTCATCCTCATTTACTAATTCGTTAACACTAATATTAAATAGCTTTGCCATTTGTGCTAACTTTTCCATATCTGGTTTAGTTTGTCCAAGCTCCCATTTAGAAATAGTTTGTCTTGTAACATCTAACTTCTCTGCTAAAGCTTCTTGTGATAAAGATGATTTTTTTCTTAATTTTATTAATTTGTCTTCAAATTTCATACACTACTTTCCTTCTTTCCAAATTATAGTATCAATTAATATGTAATAAATCTAGCAATTTTAATTGGAATTTTGTCAATTATTGTTAACATTAGAATGACCAGTTTCTTATTTCTTCTAAATCCTGTCCATATTCAGTTATATATTTAACATGTTCATCTAACTTATCATTCATATCTTTTATAATAAGTTTTTTTTCATCTCCTAAATTTAAATTATTAACTGCATCAATTACAAGATTATATCTATCTAATTTGTTTTTTACTCTCATATCAAATGGAGTTGTTATAGTGCCTTCTTCAATATATCCATGAACATGTATATTATGATTATGTCTAAAATATGTAAGTTCATGTATTAAAGTAGGATATCCATGATATGCAAATATAATTGGTTTATCTACTGTAAATAACTTATCATATTCCTCATCAGATAAACTGTGTGGATGATTTGTAGTAGAATCTAACTTCATTAAATCAACTACGTTAATAAATCTTATCTTAATATTTGGTAAGTATTCTTTTAATATTTTAGTTGCTGCTATTGCCTCTACTGTTGGAGTATCACCTGCACATGCAATTATAATATCAGGATCTAAATCATTTGATACAAAATCCCATATACCAATACCATTAGTACAATGCTTAACAGCATCTTCCATGTTTAACCACTGATATGATGGATGTTTAGATGCAATTATTGCATTAACATAATTCTTACTTTTTAAACAGTGGTCAATACAAGATAATAAGCAGTTTGAATCTGGAGGCAGATACATTCTAACAACATCTACTTTTTTGTTTGCTATATGGTCTAAGAATCCAGGATCTTGATGAGTAAATCCATTATGATCTTGTTGCCATACATTTGATGCTAATATAAAGTTAAGTGAAGAAATAGGTTTTCTCCAAGGAATTTCATTACATACTTTAAGCCATTTAGCATGCTGTGCAGCCATTGAATCAACTATTCTTATAAAAGCTTCGTAGCTAGCAAAAAATCCATGTCTACCAGTTAATAAGTAACCTTCAAGCATTCCTTCACACATGTGTTCTGATAAGAATGAATCCATTACCCTACCTGATTTATCTAAGTATTCATCATTTTCTTTTATATCTAACTGCCAATCACGACTAGTTTCCTCAAAAACATCATACAATCTGTTAGACATAGTTTCATCAGGTCCAAATATTCTAAAGTTTTTATTTTCTTTATTTAATTTAAATATATCTCTTATAAATGAACTAGCAACTAACATATCTTGTTTTTTTATACCACCTGGTGTTGTTACATCTACCTTGTAATCTCTAAAGTCAGGCATAATTAAATCTTTTCTTAAATAGCCACCATTAGTATATAAACTAGAACCCATTCTCTTATTATTAGTAGGACAAATATTATAGCATTCCTTTAATTTACCATTTTTGTCAAACAATTCTTCAGGTTTATAACTTCTAAGCCAATCTTCAAGTATTTTTAAATGTTCTTCTTTTTCCATTGAAATTGGTACTTGGTGTGCTCTAAAAGAACCCTCTATTTTTTTACCATCTACTTCTTTAGGTCCAGTCCAACCCTTTGGTGTCCTTAAAATTATCATTGGCCATTTTAAGTCTTTATCATCAGATGATTTAATTTTTTTTATATCTTCTATAACAGAGTCCATTGTTGACATCATCTTTTGATGCATACTAAGTTCTTCATCACCTTCTACTAAGTAAGGTTTATATCCAAGTCCAAAGAAAAAACTTGCTAATTCTTCATTACTCATTCTAGAAAATACAGTTGGATTACTAATTTTATAACCGTTTAAATGAAGTATAGGTAAAACAGTTCCATCAGTTTTTCTATTTAAAAACTTAGTTCCATGCCAGCTAGTTGCAAGTGGGCCTGTTTCTGCTTCACCATCACCAACAACACAAGCTGCAATTAAATTAGGATTATCAAGAACAGCACCAAATGCATGAGAAAGACTATATCCAAGTTCTCCACCTTCGTGAATTGATCCTGGTGTTTCAGGAGCTACATGACTTGGAACTCCTCCAGGAAAAGAAAATCTTTTAAATAGTTTTTTCAGTCCAGATTCATCCATAGTAATTTCAGGATATTTTTCTGTATAACTACCTTCTAAATATGTATTAGCTATCATGAAATTACCACCATGGCCAGGGCCTGATATATATATCATATCTAAATCATATTTATTAATTACCCTGTTTAAATGAGTATAAACAAAGTTTTGACCTGGAACAGTTCCCCAGTGACCAACTATTTTTTTCTTTATATCCTCTTTTTTTAGTGGTCTTTTTAAAAGAGGGTTATCTAGCAAATAAAGTTGACAAGCAGATAAATAATTAGCTGCTCTAAAATAACCATCTATTCTTTCTAATTCTGTCATAATTCACCCTTCCTATTCTATATATTCTGTATAAATTATAGCATGAGAAATAAAAAAAGAAAACAGTAAACAATGTTTTCTTTTGCACTACCTTTAAATAAATTTTTTTATTATCTTATCAAAATCTTCTTCTAAATTTTGTTTTCTTATATATCCATTAAAACCATCTTCTATATAATGATCTTTAATTGATTCTTTACCTTTTTTTAACATAACAATGGTAGGTGTATTATAATTTTTCTTTGCTTCTTGCAATTTTCCTAACACAGCATAACCACTTAAAGGTGTCATTTCATCTTCTAAAATTATAACGTCAAACTCTTCACCATCTAATACTCTTTGAATTAAATCATTACTATACATAGTAGCTAATAAATCAATATCATACTTATTTGATAAAGTATTAATCTCCTTTAATGTTTCAAGATGATTACTTACAACTATTACCTTTTTCTTATTAAAAATATATTTACTATATAAAGGTCTTTCTAATTTTATTTTCTGATCTAATACCACTGTAAAAGTACTACCTACTTTTTCTTCACTCTTAATATTTATATGACCACCTAATTTTTTAATAATTTTAAAAGCAAGCTTTAAGTCAACATCTAAATCATTTAGTTTTAATAAATCAGTATCCTCTAAATCACTATTACTCTTTAATAATTCATTTAACTTTTCAACAGTCATACCACAACCTGTATCATTAATCTCTATAATTAAACGACAAACATCATACTTAACAATTTCATTAACATTAACTTCTATATAGCCTTCTTTTGTAAACTTAGCAGCATTTAATAATATACTACTTAAAACTTGTTTAAACTTAACAGAATCACCATACAATTCAGTAGGTATGTTCTTACTAATATTAGTCTTTAAAACAACTTTATCTTTAATATTTCTTTCTACTGTTTTTAAACAAGTATTAATTAATGTATAAACATTATAAGTTTCATTAAGTGTAGATAACTTACTAGAAGAAATATTAGATATATCAAGTACGTTATTTATTATGTTTTTAAGACCTCTTGCATTATTTTCTATTACCATTACCCCTGTTTTTATATCTTCTTTTTTATCAGTAGTTTCTAACATTTTACTTACTTCTAATATATTATCAATTGGTTTTTTCGTATTCTGTGTCATACTAAATAGAAAATTAGACTTTTCCTCACTCATACTTTCTAATAACCTTTTGTTTTTATTAAGTTCATAAATCATTTTTACGTCTGGATTTTCAATTGTAAATATCATAATTAAATCTGCGTACGCTGCCATTAATGAAACAAGAAGTATTTCAGGTGCAACCTTTCTAATAACTAGTGATAAAACGCCTAAAATTGCTAAGAAAAATAATGGAATAAACTTCTTGTTATTAGAACTTTTAACATTTTTTATTAGTGATTTAAATACTAAAATTAGAATTAAGATAACATAAAAACCTAACATGGCAACAAGTAGATTCATCGCACCACCATTTGTATCTATTATTCCATTTTGATTTATAACGTTAACATTTAAAAAGAAAAATCCAATTGAAACTAAAATATTTATCATAAAGGTTATTTTTTGAATTGATTTTCTTAATTTTTTATTATTATAAACAGAAACTATAAGCACATAATTAAATAATGACCAAACCCAAAATAATATAAGTATGTAATCTACTCTATGAATATTATATATATAGTTTGGTATTCCATATAAATTCATTAAAATTACTAAAATGCATGCTAAAGAAGATTCAAGTAATGCAATTATTATAAGATTAGAATAAGCTTTAGTTTCATCACTATGAATTCTTTTTTTACTAAAGAATACTACTACAATTAAAATATTTATAAATACTGCACATATTGGAAAATATAAATTATTCATAAAAGCCTCCTACTATATAACTAAAGTATAACATGAAAAATAGTTTTCTTGCAAACAAAAATCATCAAATTAATGATGATTCCTTTTTGATAGTAAAAATGCATTATTTTTATTTAAATTTAATTTATCTAAATGACTAAAAGCTTCTTTTTGTTCTACTATACTTTTATCAACAAAATGCTTTTCTTCAATTTCTTCCAAACTAAATTTCCACTCACTTAATACTTTATCCATATATTCATCAAAACACTTTACAAGTGGACTTTTTCTTTTGTAATCAGGCACAAAATAATCTTCAGCAGTTAGTGTTTTTCCATATTTTTCTTCTAATTCTTTTCTTGAAACCTTGGAATATTTATCCCATATATCAAATAATAGTTTTCCTATTCTTCCTTTGATTAAATCTAAGCCTTCTATTTTATCTTCTTTAGTAATAGTGTTAATATCATACATTTTACAAAAATCAATTGGTTCTTCTAATCTTATTGTTACTCTTCTTTTTTTCTTACCAGGTATATCTGTCATATCAAATGCTCCTGGTATTACTATTGCATTATCTTCTACAGCAGCTTTTACCATGTGAAAATATCCATCATAATATGGTTTATTTTCAGATGAATTCCAAGAGGCCTCATAAAACCATAACAAATTATAATGTGCATGTAATATATCATGTATAACCACCTTGATATTTTTTCTATCATTTATAATTGATTTTAAATCAGCTTCATATTCTTTTTTTGCTCTATCATATTCTTCTTTTAATACTCCACTTAAATCATCTTCTAAATATTTTTTTTGATTTTTTAATGCACAATCATCATATGGATCTTTCATGTCTAAATAAGCTATACCATTTTTTTCAAGTAATTTACCCGAAATATCAGGATGAACATTTTCAAAGTCACCAGATAACAACACCATATGATTTTTAATAGCTTCCATTATAATTGCTATATCTTGCATTCTAACATGATTAAAAGCAAAAATAATTGGTCTATCACCAAAATCAAATTTATGTCTTTCAAAATCCTTTTCATATCCACTTATGGAGTTAAAAAGACTCATTACTTTATACAAAATATTGTGTAACCACAAATTCTTTCTTATGTTTTCTAATTCTTCTGAAGGTAAATTGTGATCTATGTTATATTGTCTTCTCTTCTTTAGTTTCTCTTGTTCTTTTTTTGCTTCTTCTTTTGTCATAAACTCCCCCTAAAAAACATTTTATTTACTTTTACTACTTAATACTACACTGACTACATATTCTAGCATAGTTTCTATTAAATTACAACAAAAAAAAGATGCTACACGTAGCATCTTTGTATAATTATTATTTAATTTCGATGTATTTTTTATCTTCTGTTTCCTCTTTTTTAGGAACGGTAATATTTAAAACTCCATTGTTAAATTCTGCTTTTACTTTATCAGAATCTAAATCATGTAAGTAAAATGATCTTTGGTATTTTCCATAACTTCTTTCACGATGAATATAGTTTTTATCTTTATCTTCATCATTTACTTCACTAGATTTTTCTGCTGTAATAGTTAAGTAATCTTTCTTAGCCTCGATTTTTATTTCATCTTTACCAAATCCAGGAACATCCATTTCTATATGGTAATCGCCGTCCTTTTCATAGATATCACACTTCATATTATCTTCCTTTGTACTTGGCATAAAGTCATCAAAAATATCACCGAAATAATTTCTTGGGATTAAACTCATATATCTCATCTTCCTTTCTAATTATGTTATACCACTATTTTTAGCACTTGTCAAGTATGAGTGCTAAAAAAGTTTATACATTTTATTTTATGTAAATTAAAAGTAAATATTCAAAAAACGAAGACTAATTTTTATCTTCGTTTTCATATAATTTTTTATATACTATACTCTTCTTAAGTAATTCTTTATGAGTTCCATAATCTTGTATTTTACCCTTATCTACTATGTAAATAATATCAGAATCAACTATTGTAGATAATCTATGTGCAATTATTATTACCGTATGATTCTTTACTAAGTTATCAATTACCTTTTTTATGTATCCTTGTGATTCATTATCAAGTGCACTAGTTGCTTCATCAAATAATATTACTTTACTTTCTTTAGCTAGTGCTCTTGCAATTGAAAGTCTTTGTTTTTGACCTCCTGATAAATTAACACCACCTTCTCCTAGTTTAGTATCATATTTATTTGGAAGGCTTTCAATATAATCATCTAAATAAGCCATTTTACAATATTTTTTAATTTCATTTAATGTTATATTTGGTTTAACAACAGTAAAGTTTTCCTTTATGGTTCTATTAAATAAAAATGGTTCTTGTCTTATTATAGATATATTCTTTCTTAAAGACTCTTCACTTAAATCTTTTAAATTAACATCATCCAAAAAAATATTACCACTTTTAGGATCAAATATTCTAGTTATTAAATTAAATAAAGTTGATTTACCTTGACCTGATTTTCCAACTACCGCTATTTTTTTATTTGGTACAAATGAAACAGAAAAATCTTTTAAAGTAATATCTTCGTTAGGATAATTAAATGTTACATTATCAAATGTTATTTTTCCTTTTACATTATTTAAAGATACATCACCAAACTTATCATCATCATATAATTTGTTATTTATTATTTCATTTATTCTTCTAAGTGATATAAATAACTTTTGATACATTCTATTCATACCAGTTAAATTATCAATTAACCAAGTATATTTATATATGTACCAAGTCATTGCCATGAAAAATCCAAGTGATGATTTTCCTAAGTAAATACCTATTAAGCATGTTGCAAAAACAAGCGTTTCCAAAGTTATTTTGATACTCCACATAATAATTGAATATGTTCTATGAAGATTTATATCTTCTACGTCTTTTTTAAATATTAAATTTCTTAACAAAGATATTTCTTTTATTAAGTTATTCTTTATACCAAGAGTTTTTATTTCTCTAATTCCCCTAATAGACTCAGACGAAAGAGCTGTATAATCATCCCTTTTTTCTTTTAATTCCTTATTAATTTTCTTAATTTTAGGATTAAATTTTTTTGTTACTAAGATAATTATTATCAAAAATACAACTATCTCTAAACCAACAACCCATGAATTAAAGAATATATAAATTAATATAATAAGGCATCCAAAAGCATTTATAAGAGACTGAATAATACTATTAAATGTATTTGATAGTGTTTCTGTATCTGATGTTATACGGTTAATTAGCTCACCACTTGTTTTTTCTTCAAATGCATAAGCTGGTAAGTTAAGAGACTTTTCATAAACCATAACGCTTAGTTTTTTAGAAAGTTTAGATTCTATTTTACTAGATATCATAACACCTATATTACTTAGTACATTATTAAATAATATATCTATAACAAAATATATAAATAAAAAAATAAGAGCCATTTTTATGTTTTTATCTACTATTTCTTCTGTTACTTTTCCTTGAAATAATCCATTTGTTATTGATAACATAGAACTTAAAAATACACAAATAAAAGCAGCAATTAATTTTTTCTTATCTTCTTTAATTAATTCATATACTGTTTTTAGCTCTTTTAAACTCTTCTTATCTTTTTTATCTTTCATTTTCTCACCTTCTTTTTATCTAAATTATTTACATATATATTAAATTCCATATAAGATAAATTACTTGGAACATCAAAAAACTCTGTTGTAGTTCTTTTAAAACCATTTACTGGTACTTCTTTATTATTTTTTAAATAACTAATAGCAGTCATCTTTTCATAATGAGAAACTATGGTTTTAATTGCTTCTTCTTCACTATTATATGAGTATATTCCCGCATTTTCTATATCTGCATGTTCAAGCCTAAATACTTTATCTTCTATATAAAATAATATAAAGCAGTGCATTCTTTCTGGTGCATTTAAATCATTAAATGACTCATCTTCATACATTCTAGTACAAAACATCTTAGATGGTATATTTATCTTATCCAATAAATACTTAGTTAAAAAAGCTTGTTCTATACATGTTCCTAATCCTGTTTTTAACACATCTTTTAAATTACTTGTTCTATAAAGTAATCTAAAATTATCCATGTTATTTTCATGAACACTACCATCTACTCCTATCCATCCATATTTAATATTACAATTAAGAAAATTAAGTATATCATCCGGACTATTTATATTTCCTATTTCCACACTATCCTCCTATTATATCTATTACATCTTCTACACTTTTACCAGTTGTATCAATTACAAATTCATCATTTAAATATTCTTTCTTAAAATTATTTAAAAGTACTATACATCTTTCATTCATTCTAGAATGAATATCTCTTAAACCATCTCTTCTAAGTAATTCTTCCTTGTTTGTTACAAGGACTTTAAATACAATATCATACTTTTTAAATACACTTTTAAGCATATTTAAGTCTTTTTTATGCACTATATAATTAAATACAACATCATATCCTAAACTTAATGAATTACTAATAATACTTATAACATTTTTCCAAAATAAATCTAAATGATTATCCTTCTTCCAGGGACTAACATAACTACCTATTACCATGTGATATATATCATCACCCTCTATTAAAACAGACTTCTTAAGTCTTTTAGCTAATGCAATTGATGTAGTAGATTTTCCTACTCCAGCTGGCCCTGTTATTATGTATAACTTACTCATGTTTATCACCACCTATTTTTAGGCAAGAAAAAATCTTGCTATTTTTTAAGCAAGATTAAACAATCACAAGTATCTAAAAAGTTAATTAGAAAACACGTGACTAATCTTGCATAGTATAAATTTGTTAGTAAATCTTATTTTCATATTAATCACGCTCCTTCCTTCATTTACTGATTCAAAAATAACATATTTAAATTCTAAAGTCAATAAAAAAAGAAAATTAACTTTTTTTAACTTTCTTTTTAAAACTATTTACAACAAAATATAACACCATTAATGCAAAACCAACTAATAACATAATGTATCCAAAATCATTTATGGAGTTTAAGTTTAAACTACTAGATGTTCCAATTAATTCATTTGTTATAACTCCTGATATTTTATTTGCAACTAAAGGTACTACAATAAGCAACATACCACCACTTACTAATAAAGATGAACCTGTAAGTACCATCCATTTATAAAATGATTTAAGTAAGATCATCATTAATAAAATATCTATTATAATAGCTAATACTAAAATAATCTTAGTATTTTCACTTTTAAAGAAATTATAAAAATTAGCAACCTCTGCTTGATCATCACTTAAATTTTCTTTTAAGTTTTTAGCAGTTGTTTCATAAACTTTTGATAAGCTTTTATTATTCATATACTCTATAATTTTCTTTTTACCAGAATCACTAATATTTATTTTGTTATTATCCGTAGTATTATTTATTTCATCTATTATATTTTCTATTTCCTTATCTGTAGATGGAAGTTTTAATTCTTCTTTATTAGACACATAGTTAATTATATTATTAAAGTACTTTTCTGTTATTTTGTTTATCTCATCACTATTTGAAATAGTAGTTTCAATATCTTCTAACGTTTTATTAGAAACATCTGGATAATTATTTTTAATACCATCAATAACCCTGCTAGTCATTTCATTTTTTACAACCGCAGATGATATAGTATTAATACAAATATCATTTATTGTATAGGAAAATACTAATGCCATAGATAAAAATACTAATAAAATAGAAAGTATACCTAGCAAAAACTTTTTCATATAACCACCTCATTACACTGTATTATATCACTATATATAAAATATGTAAAATATAAAAAAGTGCCTTTTATAGCACCTTATTTACATGTATAATTCTTTTTTTCTAAGTCTCTTATTACACTTTTAATTGAATAACTCTTAGATAAATCTATATTTGCATATGCATTATAATTATCTTCTGATAATATATTAACACTTACACTTTTATCATTTATTAAAATATCTAAATCATCTAAAATATGAAATTTATTATCTGAATAAGATAAATTAACTTCAACACCATTATCTATTATCTTAGACTTATATGATTTATTTTTACCATAGCTTGAATCTAAAGTTTCTTTTATAACACTAGAATAACTGTAGCTGGAAGTTTCAACTGAGTTATCTATTTTAATCTTTTTATTAACATCAACTTTATTTATTTTATTCTTTTTATAGTAATAAGTAAGAGAAATATCTTGTTTAACTCCATTTTCATAATTTGTTTTTTTAGTACAAACTAACTTTGAACTTCCTCCTGTTGTTATAGAAAGAACAAAAATAAATAATAATACTAAAACAACTCCTAAAACTATAACTAATGTTTTTTTATCTTTTTCTTTAAAACTTTTTTCATCTTTAACTGTAAGTTTTTCTTTTTTCTGAACAACATTTTTTTTATTATTTGCCATATCACACCATCCCTTTACATATCTGTTCTAACAGTCATAGTTTTAAATATTATATCTTCAATTGATCTTTTTTCTTTATCTATAAACATCATAACTATATTTGCTACCCCACCAATTAAAATACCATTTAAAATGGATGAAACAAGGTTTCTTAATAATGCAATTGGTAAATTAACCTTATTACCATCTTTCGTAACTATCATTGTTTTTGTAACTTTTCTACCAATTGTAGTACCATATTTTTCATTCATACCCCTATAGAATATAAATCCAAGTGATAAAATAAGTGTGAAAATTATATATTGTAAAACCACTAATACTTGACTATCTACAAACGTAAGAATTGTTGAAAATGAAATAAAGAAAACAAAAGCTGCTATAACAATTATTATGTAATCTGTTATGAAAGATAAAATTCTAGGTATTGCACCCGCTTTAACATAATCATAAGATAAAGTTTCTACACTATCATCCATATCAGATGAAATATCGCCTAAAATCTCATCTTGAAGTTTCTTTTCCTCTTCTATTTCTAGTCTATTATCTAATGAAATAGGATCTTCATTAAAATTAGAAGCATCAAATTGTACACCAGAATCATTTTGATTATTAATCTGCGAAGTATTATTTAAAGATGAAGGTGTATTATTAAACACATTTTGATTATTAAATGGCCCTTGGTTATTTATAGATATATTATTATTTACCGGTGGCACTTTATATGATGAATTATTAATTGATATATTATTATTTGATATAGGAGATACTGAATCTAAACTTCTTAATAAATCATTATTTAAACTACTAGATATGTTATTTGTTGTATTACCTTTCTTATCTAACACTGGAAATATTGCCTTTGAATTTTCTAGTGAAGTTAATGAAGATACTGGATCTACTTTACTTTGACTAATAGTATTAATATTATTAACATTATTATTCATGTTATTGTTATTACCATTATTTGGCATACTTCCTGGCGTACTAAAGTTATTTGGTATTTTACTTATATTATTTTGCATCATACCATTATTATTCATGTTATTGTTATTACTATTATTTGGCATACTTCCTGGCGTACTAAAGTTATTTGGTATTTTACTTATATTATTTTGCATCATACCATTATTATTCACGTTATTGTTATTACCATTATTTGGCATACTTCCTGGCGTACTAAAGTTATTTGGCATTTTGCTTATATTATTTTGCATCATACCATTATTATTTATGTTATTGCTATTACTATTAGTATTTGGCGTACTACTATTCATATTATTAAAAGAATTTGTATTAGCATTATTAACCTTGTTTTTAGAATTACCATTATTAGAAATATAAGGTTTTCTATTTTGACTAATATAAGGTTTATTATTTTGTGGTACATTATTAAAACCAGCATTATTCATATTAGAAAAATTGCCGTTTACTTGATTATTATTTTGCATATTCATGTTGTTATTCATATTCTTTGTAATATTATTATTAACACTAGTATTATTAGTATTAACCTTATTTTTATTATCTTCTGTCTTTTTTCCAAACAAACCCTTTTTTACCTTTTGTTCTTGAGATACAGGCTTCATATTTTGACCATTTTGGTTATTCATATATACCACTTCCTCATTATAATTTTATAATATTAATCATTTAATAGCAATTCATTCTTTTACTTTTGTAAAATTATTTACAATTATCTTATTTTTTTATTAGACTATTACCAGTCATTTCCTTAGGAATTTTCATACCTAATAGCTCTATCATAGTTGGAGCAACATCTGCTAATTTACCGTCATTTAATTTAATACCTTCTTTTGTAACAATACAAAATACAGGATTTGTAGTATGACTAGTTACTGGTTTATGATCTTTATCCCACATTACATCACAGTTACCATGATCAGCAATTAAAATTAATACCCCACCTAAACTCATTACCTTATTATAGATTTTTTCTAAACATTTATCCATGTGTTCAACTGCTTTTAAAGCTGCATCATAATTGCCAGTATGTCCTACCATATCTCCATTTGCTAAGTTCATGATAGTAACATCATAATTTGATACTTCATTTAAAAAGTTTTCTGTTACTTCATACACACTCATTTCAGGTTTCAAATCATAAGTAGCTACCTTAGGTGAAGGTATAAGAATTTTCTTCATATCATCATAATTAACTTCTCTTCCACCATCAAAGAAAAATGTTACATGAGGATATTTTTCTGTTTCTGCAATTCTTAGCTGACTCAAATTATTATTATGTAAGTAATCAACAAGTATGTTTTTTAAATCCAAATCATTAAAGGCATGTTTTGATAAAACAGTTTCTGTAACAGGAAACATAGTTAATGTCTTTAAATTATTTATTTTCTTTATTATTAAGTTTTTTTCTTCTGCTGCTTTTTTATACTCATCAAAATTACTTAAACAAGTAAACATCTCCCTTAGTCTATCTTTTCTAAAGTTAAACGTAATTACAGCATCATTATTAGATATAGGGCACTTATTTATAATACCAGGTTTAAAAAACTCATCTGTAATACCATTATCATAATTATCATTAACATATGTTTTATAATCTTTATATTCCTTAGCATTACCATAAACAATAGCATCATAACTTAATTTTAATCTATCATAGTTATTATCTCTATCCATTGCATAATATCTTCCTGATATAGTTGATATTTTTCCAATACCAAGTTCTTCTAATTTCTTATTTAATATATCTAAATACTTAATAGCACTTTTTTCATAAGTATCTCTACCATCAGTACAAATATCTAAGTATACGTTTTTAACATCATTTAACTTACACATATCAAGAAGGGCTAATAGATGATTTATATGAGAATGAACTCCACCATCTGATAATAAACCGAATATATGCAAGTTAGAATTATTTTCTTTAACATGTTTCATAATTTCTAATATTTTAATATTTTTAAAGAAACTCTTATCTTTAATCGAATTATTTATAGCTTCAAGAGGCTGAAGAGCAATTCTTCCTGAACCTATATTCATATGCCCTACTTCACTAGTTCCCATTTGTCCTTCTGGAAGTCCAACATAAGGTCCACTAGCTTGTAAAATACTATGTGGATATTTATTCATAAGCATATCAAAAGTCTTTTTATTAGCATTTAAAAACGCATTACCATCACTTTCTTTTCTAATACCACAACCATCTAAAATACATAATACCAAAGGTTTGTTCATAGCTATCATCTCCTTTTTTTATTATAACAAAAAAAACTTCTTATTAAAATAAGAAATTTTAAAATATCATACTAATTAATTCAATTAAAATACCAGATATAATACCTATTAAATAAAGTAAAGTAAGTATTTTAATATTTTCTTTTTTATTATCATTTACTTTAAATAATACAAGAAGTGCAACACCACTTGAAGTAAGTAGTCCAGATATGCAAGATGCAAATGAAACAACTCCTTCTAAGTATAGTTCAGTTAATATAACACTTGCACCACAATTAGGTATTAAACCAATTAAACTAGATATAAAAGGACTAAACAAACTATCTTTTAAAAATATTTTGCTAATTTCATCTTTACCTAAATAATAAAAACCAGCATTTAGTAAAAATGTAATAATAAGTAAAAATGTTGTAATATTAATAGTATGTTTAATTGATGATTTTAAAATACCATGAGAACAATCACAGTGATGTTCATCACAAAAATCCTTTATTTTAGGAGTTTCTTTTTTATTTTTCTTTCCTAATATAAAGTCAATTAGAATACCAAATATCATACCTATTACTATTTTTGTTAATAATAATTCTAATATTATTTTAATATCAGCTTTTTGTGAAATTAAAATTGGAAGCATTTCATCTGACGTAGATAAATAAATAGATATTAAAGTTCCTAAGGTAATTATTCTAGTAACATAAAGATTAGTTGCCATAACAGAAAAACCACATTGAGGTACTGCACCTAACAAGCTTCCTATAACAGGTCCAAATTTTTCTGTTTTAGAAATCTTTTTTTTACTTTTATTACTAAATTTATGTTCTATATATTCCATAATTAAAAAAGTAATAAATAAAAAAGGTAATATCTTAATTGTATCTAATAAAGTGTCTAATATAATATCTTTCATTAAAAATCATTCCTTTAATTGCAACTAGATAATATCACAATTTACTTTTTATATCAAGAAGAAGAAATAAAACAACTTATTTATGCTTATAATATCTCATATTAATTAGTAAATTATATATTTATTATTATCATCTTTTTTTATAGTTTTTAGTTATCTTAATATCTATTGAAAACATAATTATAAATATAAATTCTTATATAAAAAAATACAATTCATTCTAAAGCAAACATAATAAGCAATATTACTTTAAGTTCATATTATACTTTGAAAGGAGAAAAAATATGAATAATGAATGTTATGAAGGTAATATTTTAAAAACTGCATTATTAGAAATGAAAAAAAATAAATGTTGCTGTTGTCCAAGATATATTATAGGTCCTACTGGACCTACTGGTCCTTCAGGTGGAGCTACTGGGCCTACTGGTCCTTCAGGGCCTCAAGGAAATATTGGACCTACTGGTCCTACTGGACCTCAAGGTTTGCAAGGCCCTACTGGTCCTACTGGCGCACAAGGTGAAACTGGTCCTACAGGGCCTACTGGTCCTGCTGGTCCTCAAGGTTTACAAGGTCCTGCCGGTAATACTGGTGCACAAGGTGAAACTGGTCCTACCGGTCCTACTGGTCCTCAAGGTTTGCAAGGTCCTGCTGGTACAAACGGAGAAACACCAACACTAACAATAGGTACAGTAAATACAGGAGCTCCTGGATCTCAAGCTTCTGCAACTATTACTGGTGCTGCA